>JAEVZU010000048.1 GCA_023392075.1 Bacillota bacterium
GAACAAAGGCAGTTAAAGGAGATCGAGTTTAAGGCACTTCAGGCACAAATAAACCCGCACTTTCTTTATAACACGCTGGAGTCAATACATTGGCAGGCTCTTATGAACGGGCATCAGGAGATATCGACCATGGTAAAAGCCCTGGCGGGCTTCTACCGCATAAGCCTGAGCCGTGGAGAAGCCATTATTCCCTTGATGAATGAGTCCCAGCATGTTGAAAACTATCTGACCATACAGGAAATGCGGTATAAGGACAAGATGGAAAGTTATATTGATATCCCTGAGGAATTTCTCGAGGTAATGATACCTAAAATGACCCTTCAGCCCCTGGTGGAAAACTCAATATATCATGGCTTGAGAGTCAAGCAGACCAAGGGCTTTATAAAAATAACCGCTGTCCGGGAAGGGGAGGACCTGATCGTCAAAGTCATTGACAATGGTATCGGTATGGTTCCGGACCAGATAAAAAGCTTGAACCGTACGCTGGAAGATAACGATTCAGGTGTGGGATACGGAGTCAGGAATGTTCACAGAAGAATAAAACTGTTTTACGGAAACCCCTATGGCTTGTTTTATGAGAGTAACGAGTACGGCGGTGTCACCGTAAATGTAAGATTGCATATTAACCTCCATGAGTCGCATAGCGACCACAAAAAGTAATGAAATCCTTTTACTCCCTCAACCGGTATAAGACGAATAAAGGAGGTTAATTGGCCATGTGCCGCAATAGCGGCAGCAAAAATTATTATGAAATATGTTCAATATATAATTTGCAAAGGGTTTCTTTATTAGTTGGGAAAATAGACTTAAGAACCTGTTTAGTATCTCATTGCACTCGTCATTTTGGTGTATTTTGCGCCACGCTGCGTTAAATTTTCTAGAAATAAACAAATTATTCCTTCGAAAATTTGCCTTGCCTGGCAGAAAATTCACTCAAAAGGCCAAGCACAAGCAGATACTAAACAGGTTCTTACACCCAGAAAAATCCGCTACGCTCAGCTTTTTAGTGCCCATATGTAATTATGGAGCAAATTTTCTTGTTCGCAGTATATAATAGTTACGTTCAAATTTTAAATTTGTCTGAAATTATTTTCTCCTCCCGGCTGTATTCATAACCGTTCTGGCAAATCTTTCCAGTTTACTGTTGACCAGATAATTTATAGTTCCTTTTTTATAGCTGCCGTCACTGTTTTTGGTTCCGGCTTCAAGCCCGGTCAGCAACTGTATTCCCTGATCAATTGTCGTAACAGGATATATATGGAACAGTTTTTTTCGTACCGCATCGGCTACTTCTTCATTAAGGACAAGATTTTTGCAATTCTGGTGAGGTATTATTACTCCATGCTTTCCGTCAAGTCCTCTGTGCCTGCACAATTCAAAAAAACCTTCTATTTTATATGAAACACCGCCCACAGGCTGGATTTCTCCTTTTTGATTTACTGAACCCGTCACTGCAATATACTGCTTTATTGGTACCTCTGCGAGGCTGGACAAAATAGCATATAATTCCGCACTCGAAGCACTGTCTCCGTCAACACCCCCGTACAACTGTTCGAAACAAAGGCTGGCTGTAAGTGACAACGGGAAATCCTGAGCATATTTATGTCCTATGTATCCGCTAAGGATCAGAACTCCCTTGCTGTGCGAGGTTCCGCTCAAATCAACCTCCCTTTCCACATTTACAATTCCGCTTTCTCCAATGTAAGTGGAAGCAGTGATTCTTGACGGTTTGCCAAAGGAATAATCCCCCATGTCCATAACCGTCAGACCATTTATCTGGCCTATTTCTTCGCCGTTGGTGTCCACCATTATGGTTCCGTCTTCAAGCATTTCAAGCATTTTTTTATCAACCCGGTCACACCTGGCAGACTTCTCGACTATAGCCTGTTTGACATGCTTTGCCTTTACAAATTTAGCCCCGTCATCCTCGGCCCACATACTGGCTTCACACAGGATTTCAACAATATCATTGAATCTGGTAGTAAGTTTGGTCTGATCTTCCACAAGCCAGGAGGCGTACTCAACAACCCTGGCAACACCGGTTTTATCAAAATGCAGAGATTCTTCCTTTCTGCAAAAACCGCTGATAAATGATGCCAGCTTCAATATGTTTTCCTCACTGCGCTCCATTTCTTCGTCAAAATCAGCCTTGACCTTGAACAATTTTCTGAAATCCTCTTCATACTCATATAAAAGCTGATATATTTGAGTATTCCCAACCAGAATAACCTTTATATCCACCGGGATGGGCTGAGGTTTCAGTGCAGGCACTGCAACGACTCCCGCCTGGTCTTTCATGTTTTCGATGTTTATTTTCTTCGTTTTAAGCACCCTGTTTATTGCCTCATAGGCCTGGGGGTTGTTCAGTACATCCTTTGCCTGCAGTATGAGATACCCGCCGTTTGCCAGATGAAACAGGCCCGGCTTGATTTTTGTATAATCCGTTGAAACAGAACCGAATTCGTTTTCATACTCGATTTTACCAATCAGATTCGGATAGGTTGGATTGAAATCTATAATAACAGGCGCACCCTTAAGGCTGCTGTTGTCCACAAGTACGTTTATCTTGTATTTGTATACCGGAGTTTCCTCCTTCTGCATAAACGGAATAATGAATTGCGGCTGCTCCTCGCTGACCTCCTCCTCCTGGAAATCATCAAGGTTATCAAGTATGTCCTGTTGAACATTTTCCAGATATTCCATGATGACGTCAAACTTTTTATACTTTTCCTTCAGGTCATTCATCTGCACACCGAGTGCCAGCAGCGCAATTTTATTTTCCCATTCCGAAACCCTTTGTTTAGTTTCCTTTTCATTGTTTTTGAGCTTTCTGATTATTTCAAGAGTATCCTGCTGGAGAATATTGGTTTTCTCATTTATTTCTTCCTTGATATTGTCATCCAGATTTTCAAATTCTTCTTCACTGATTGCTTTTCCCTCCACAATCGGTAAGAAGTATATTCCGGCACTGCCCGTATTTACCTTGAAACCATGGGCTTCCGCATCCTCGCTGAGCTTATCCAGCAGCTCATCCTTTTTACTCTCGTACTCTTCCATGATCTCAGCCTTTTCCTTCTCGTACTGATCATTGTCAAAGGCATTTACTATTTCCTGCTTGATCACCTTCACAAAGGCTTCCATATCAGCCTGAAATTCCTTGCCCATTCCGGCAGGAAGATTTATAGCCATAGGCTGATTTGGCTTTTTAAAGTTATATATGTAGCACCAGTCATCGGGAACACCCATTGTTGAGGCCATTTCATTTACTATCTGTTTTGCAAAACTTGTTTTACCTGTGCCTGTGGGACCGGACATATATATGTTGTAGCCCCTCGTTTTCATCTTGAGGCCAAATTTCATTGCTTTGGAGGCTCTCTCCTGACCGATTATCCCCTCAAAGGCACCCAGTTCTGCAGTACTCCTGAAAGGAAAAACGACCTCACTGCACCTGTAATCCAAATCTTTATAAGAAAGTTCCTTTGGCTTCATATAATCTCCCATCTGTGCGCATCGCACATAAAAATAGTTATAAAAAACGCATATGTTTTAAAATGCTATAATTTTCATGAAAAAGCTCAATACAATTTAATCGGCAGTATGTCTCCACATAATAAGAGCATCTTCTCCAGTATCGGAATAATAGCCCTTTCGAAGCCCCTCGGCCTTAAACCCGTATTTCTCATATAGCTTCTGTGCCGCAAGATTGCTTGTTCTCACTTCGAGGGTAAGGCTTCTGATTCCGTTGATATGGCAGATTTCCAGAAGTTTATCCATAATATTCGAACCTGCACCGCAGCGTCTGAATTCCGGATGTACCGCAATGTTTGTAATATGCCCCTCATCAAGTATCTTCCATAAACCTCCGTAACCGATGATCTCCCTGCCTGAAACAGCCACAACGTATAATGCCATCTCATTGGCGGTAAGTTCATCCATAAAAGCATTTCTGGACCAGGGTATCTTAAAGCTCAGATTCTCAATGACCATTACACCGTCTAAATGCTCTTCGGTCATTTGAACTACTTCGATATTATTAACCATTCTCTTGCCCCTTCTCCCTCTCGGCCTGTGACTTTCTCAGGTAAAAAGGCTTCATGTCGTAGCAGTCCTCATAAAGGCCTTCTTCATAGGCCTGTTTTGCAAGTACGGCAACGGATGAAGCTCTGGCAAGAACTGTATTCGGCGGTGCTGCCGAAGCCCTTTCGCCCAGCTTTTCCCTGAAGAAAGCTTCATACATGAGGGCGGCATCTCCAGGAAAAAGCACATCGCCTTCCATAGCCCCTAAAATACCCGCTAATTCATTAATATGTATTCCAAGGTACTCTGTGAGCCTTTCCAGCCTTCCTCCCGAAAATTTATATACGGCTGTAAACACCTGATTGTTTCTGGCGTCGATAACAGGACATATTATGGCTTTTGAGGCTGCCAGATTGTATGCCAGCGCATCCAGAGTGTATACGCTTATGACAGGCTTTTGAGCTGCAAAAGCCATAGCTTTGACTGTGGTGACGCCTATACGGAGACCAGTAAAGGAACCTGGTCCGATGGAAGCTGCAAAAGCGTCCATATCCCGGGCTTTTAAACCAACAGCGTCAAGAAGACTCTGTATCATGGGCATGAGCCTCTGCGAATGGGTCTTTCCCTTATTGCAGCTGTATTCACCGATTATCACTCCATCTTCAAGTATTGCTGCAGTAGCTGCATTTGTTGATGTGTCCAAAGCTAGTATTTTCATTAAATCCTCCATATCCATATGAGCAGGGTCAGACAAACAGGCCCTGTAAATTTTGCTACAGGCTTTTTATATTTTTAGTTCATAACCTGAATATTTCCGACCGATAAAGTCTATAGAGATCTCTCTGATGTCCAGGCCCTTGACGGGATTTTTTTTGATATTCACCGTGATAATATCAGCCGGCAGTACCGGCCATATCAATTCTCCCCATTCTATAATGGTGATCCCTTCTCCGTTCAGATATTCTTCAAAACCGATATCAAACATCTCTTCAGGATCAGCTATTCTATATACGTCAAAGTGATACAGGGGATACTTTCCCTGATATTCGTTAACCAATGTGAAGGTTGGGCTTGTTATATAGGAATCTATACCAAGTTCTTTTGCTATTCCGTTTGTAAATGCCGTTTTTCCCGTTCCTAAATCCCCTGACAAACAAACAACATCACCGGGTTTAAGCAAGCTCCCGAATTTTCTTCCCATATCTACGGTTTCTCCGAAAGAATGCGTTTCCGTATTAATCATTGCCAGCCCTTTCGTATACCACTGTTCCGTTTATTATAGTTTTCCGGACCTTTGACATAAGTTCAAGAGGATTTCCGTCATAAATAACTATGTCGGCGTCCTTTCCCTTTTCAAGTGAACCTACTCTGTCTGCGATTCCAACTATTTCAGCAGCGTTTATTGTAACCGCCTTAAGTGCCTCCCTGGGCTCCATACCCTCTTTTACAGCCAGAGATGCACACATGCATAAATGTTGAACCGGAACACATGGATGATCTGTCATTATTGCAACTTTTATACCACACTTTGATAGTATTCCCGGATTTTTAAGATTTTGATTTCTAAGTTCAATTTTTGACCGGTCTGTCAGCATTGGACCTACAATAACCGGCAAGCCTGCTTCTGCAAGAATATCTTTAATAAGATAACCTTCGGTACAGTGATCAAGAGTAATATTCAAATTGAATTCTTTTGCAATCCGCATGGCGGTAATTATGTCATCAGCCCGGTGTGCATGCGCCTTAAGCGGTATTTCGCCCTTCAGCACCTGTACCAGGGACTCCAGTTTGAAATCAAATTCTGGCTTATCAAGTTCTTCGGTATTTTTTCTGTATTCTTCCCACAGCTCCTTATATTCTTTTGCTTTGAAAAGGTTTTCTCTTAAAATTGCTGCTGTTGCCATTCTTGTCATAGGTGACTGATGCTTCTCGTTATACACCGTCTTTGGATTTTCTCCGAAAGCAATCTTCATGGCAACGGGGTACTTGATTATCATTTCATCGACACAGCGTCCACAGGTTTTGAGCGCAACAAACTGACCTCCTATTACATTTGCACTTCCCGGGCCGGTCACAACAGAAGTAACTCCTCCTTCATAAGCCTCAACAAATGCTCTGTCGGCATGATAGACAGCATCAATGGCCCTTAGCTGAGGTGTAACAGGGTCTGTGGATTCGTTACCGTCATCACCTTCAAAGCCGACAGCATCCTCCCACATCCCGATATGGCTGTGAGCATCAACAAGACCTGGAAGTACATAGCCTCCTTCGCAGTCTATTTTTTTTATATCAGAAGTTAAAAGTCCTTCAACTTCCTTTATATCACTGCCTACAGCTATTATTTTATCTTTATCGCATAAAATATATCCATTGTCGTAATCTTTATCCGACATGGTCATTATTTTACCATTATATATTAAAAGCATAAATTCCCCCATTTTTCCGAATTTTTTGACCGCCTGCAATGGCAGGACCGCTTATACCATATATTCCTGCTCACTTTCCGGCATAATTAATTTTATTATATTATAGAAGCAAATACAATTTCAAGTGCGGAGAAAGCATGCATTTTGTGGTCATGGGGTTAAATTACCGGGTTGTGCCAATTGATTTGCTACGCATTTCAGGTACTTTACTGGTTGAAATCCGGTTGTACAGACCATAAGGAACAACAGTCGATAGTGCTTCCCCACCGCTATCCACCAATGGATCGCCTACGAAGTTCTTGCCTGAAATTTGTTTCCGGTGAGGCGGCAGCTGTTTACTCAGGAAAGTACCTGCGCTTTTAAACTGGCACAACGATTAATTTAATATGCACTTATTTCCATATGCAAGTTATATCTCCCGGGATTTTGAATATATTTATTATTGGAACTCTGCAGAAAAAGGATAGTGATTGATAGTGGAAGAAATCTCAAAATTTCATACTGTGCGAGGCTATCAGCTCCTGTCACAGAACAAAAATCTTCTCACTTCCGCTATGGAGGACTATCTTGAGATGATTTACAGAAATAGCCTTGTGGAAGGCTATATGAGAGTCAATACCCTTTCGGAGCTTTTAAATGTTGCCGCTCCATCAGCAACAAAGATGGTTCAGAAACTAAGCAAACTGGGGCTGCTGGATTATAAAAAATACGGCATAATATTTCTTACCGAAAACGGACGTGAAATAGGTAAGTTTCTTTTGGAGCGGCACAATACAATTCAGGAGTTTCTTAACAATCTGGGAGTTTCCGAAGATATACTCACCGAAACGGAATTAATTGAACATTACGTATCATTGACAACCCTGAACAAAATCGGTCTCTTTAATAAATTTCTCCTTAACAATCCCGAAGTCTGCAAAAAATTGAGTGAATTCATAAAGCTTAACTCCCAACGAACATAAAAACCGTATTAATAATACGGTCAAAAAAATATCCGTTACGGGCACAAAAACAAAAGCATTGTTAATTGCCGTATCAATTTTATAATTAGTGGTAGGTTGTTAACGATTTAGCTTGTTGTGGAGGTGTACCCAATGTTGAACTGCAGTTTATGTGATTATTATTCCCAGGAAAGAGGTAAAAAGGTTTGCCTGTTCTCCGATCATTTATTTGTAAAAAGCCCATCGGATATGAAGCATTATCCCTGCCAGGATATGAGTTATCAGGATTATCTGTCAAAGCAGGAAAAGAAGGACAATATTGAAATCGTTGCCTGATATCCGTCACTTAATAAGTATTCTTCAGCCGTCTGTATGAATCAGGCGGCTTTTTTATTATCAAATTTTTTTCTGATACAGGTGTGTAACAATTCTCTCATTCAACACATATTTTAGATTAGGTAAACGAAATTAGTCTAAGCTAAAGTTATTAGTTTACTTTAAACATATTTTTGAGGTGCTGAAATGCTGGACAAAAGTTACATACCTGCAGCCGGATCACAGGCTGATTCTTTAAGTTTTGAAAAAATATTCACCAGAAAACGCCAACCCTTTTCCAAACTGCAAACACTGCTCAAGTTTATGGGTCCAGCCTTTATTGTAAGTGTAGCTTATGTAGACCCCGGAAACTTTGCAACAAATATCAGCGGCGGGTCAAAGTTTAATTATAATCTTGTCTGGGTCATTCTATGGAGTAACCTTATGGCCATCTTTTTGCAGTCGCTTTCTGCAAAACTTGGTATAGCAACAGGCTATAACCTTCCCCAGATGTGCGGAAAAGTATTTTCCAGAAAGGCAAACTGGGGCTTCTGGGTTATTGCCGAAATTGCAGCCATGGCAACCAATCTTGCAGAATTCCTTGGCTGTACACTGGGTCTTTATTTGCTTTTTCATATTCCCATGGCCTGGGCGGGTCTTATAACAGCCCTCCTGACATTTTTTATAGTATACATGGGCAAATACGGTCAAAGAGTGCTTGAAGCAGTTATTTCCATTTTGGTGGCAGTGATTTGCATATCGTATACTCTTGAACTGTTTCTGGCAAAACCTGATTGGGCGCAGGCAGGTCTTCATTTATTAATTCCGTCAATGCCCGGCAGCGAAGCTGTACTGATTGCCGTAGGCATGCTGGGCGCCACTGTCATGCCCCATGTTATCTACCTGCACTCGCAGCTGGTACAGCAAAGAAACGAAAACCTGACCGAGCAGCAGAAAAGAAAGCATTTAAAGATGGAAAGGATAGATATAACTCTTGCCATGAATATAGCTTTTGTTATAAATGCTGCAATGGTTATAGTTTCTGCCGCTGTATTTTACAGGAACGGTATGGCAGTTGAAACCATAGAGCAGGCGCACCAATCCCTCTCCCCCCTGCTGGGAGCCGCATCAAGCGGAGCTTTCGGGCTGGCACTGATCGCATCGGGGCTATCCTCTTCGGTAGTGGGGACCATGGCCGGCACAACCATAATGCAGGGCTTTGTAGGGCTTAAAATAAGTGATAATGTGACAAGACTGGTGACCATGCTGCCGGCCATGCTGATAATTATTCTGGGGATAAACCCCATGCAGGCACTGGTATTCAGCCAGGTGGCACTGAGTTTCATCCTTCCGGCGGCAATCATCCCAATGCTTTTGATAACAAGCCGCAAGGATTTAATGGGATCCCTGGCGAATAAACCAATAACCAATATAGCAGGCTGGATGATTGCAAGCATAATAATTGCAGCCAATGCGGTCCTGCTGGTTCTTACCTTCGGCGGCGCGGTCTGATCAGCCGGGATAAGTGTTCTCTTGCCAATCAGCCAATCAGCACCTTCAGTTTTTCCACTTCCTCTTCCACACGGCTTTTATCAATTCTTTGAAATAAAATTCCCGTTTCCGGCAAAATGTAGCCGGACGTAATGTATTGCGGTTTCCAGAGATCATTCAGTCCCAGCCATCTCTGCACCTTCTCCGAGGAGAAAGGAAGAAATGGCTTTAAGAGGACTGCCAGGTTCGCAATGATCTGCACACAGTTGTATAGAGTATTTTCACATTCTTGCGGTGCGGCAGTCCTTGTCTCCCAGGGCTTTTGAGAATCGAAATATTTGTTTGACCACCTTACGAATTCAAATATTCCATCCAGGGCTTCCTTAAAGGCACCGTTTTCAATCCTATCTCCTGCAGCCGGGAACAAAGCATCAAGCTTTAACGAAATTTCAGTGTCCAGAATGCCTTCCGGTACCACTCCGCTAAAGTATTTCGTTATGAATGCCAGATTCCTGTTTGCAAAGTTTCCGTATGCTCCCAGCAATTCTCCGTTATGACTGTTTACATACTCCCTCCAGGTAAAATCGGTGTCTCTTTTTTCAGGTCCGTTTGTAATCAGAAAATATCTGATGGAGTCTGGGTCGAAATTGTCCAGCATTTCCTTGACCCATACGGCATAATTTCTGCTGGTGGATATTTTCCTGCCTTCCAGAGTCAGATATTCACAGGATACAATTTCATCCGGCAAATGCCAGCCCTTGCCGTTTGCCAGCAGCAAGCCCGGAAGTATTATGGAGTGAAAGGGTATGTTGTCCTTACCATGGACATAGTAGTGTTTGGCATTATTCCCAAACCATAATTCATTAAAGTCGTCACCTCTTTTCAGTGCTGTCTGATAACTGCCCGACAGGTAGCCCAGGACATTTTCGGCCCAGATGTAGATTTTCTTGTTTGCAAAATCCGGATCGGGGACATCTATCCCCCAGTCCAAATCCCTTGTAACTGCTCTGTCCCTCAGGCCTTCGTTTATATACTTTTTTGAAAATGCCATAGCATTTTTTCTCCACTGAGGGTGACCGTCTATATATGCCTTTATTTCCTCCTCAAGCCAGGAAAGGGCGATATAAAGGTGGTTGCTCTCCCTGAACTCAGGAGCGGTGCCGCATACCGAGCATTTTGGATTTCCAAGCAGTTCGGGCTCCAGCAGTTTTCCGCAGGCATCACACTGATCTCCCCTGGCCTCCTGCCCGCACTCCGGACATATGCCTTCAACAAACCTGTCGGCCAGAAAACCCTTGCAGGCACAGCAGTATGCCTGCGGCGCACTCTTCTCATAGATATATCTCCCTTCATACATGGTCTTGTGAAACTCTTTTACAAAATTTTTATGCTCTTCCGAGGAAGTCTTATCGTATAAGTCATAAGTAAAACCAAGCCGGTTGAAACACTCCTTGAATTCCTCGTGGTAATAGTCGCTGATTTCCCCGGGTGTTTTCCCTTCCTGCCTGGCTCTTATGGCCACAGGTGTACCATGGCAATCGCTGCCTGATACATAGAAAACCCTGTCGCCTATCGCTCTGTGATATCTTGCCAGTATATCTCCGGGTATGAGCGCAGAGACACGTCCTATGTGAAGTGAGCCGTTTGCGTAAGGCCATGCGCCTCCGATTAAAATATTTCTGCAATCTCCGTTATTCATACTAACCTCCATGAGCCATATTATGGCTTTGAGCCGCATAGCGGCGCTAAATGTTATGAAATTTGTCACTCTCCTACCGCTGTATGGCGAATAAAGGAGGTTAATTAGCCGTGTGCAATCTGCAAATTCTTTTAGTATAAAAGAATTTGCCCTCTATTGACAATGTATAACACGCCTCACGCCGGCTATTTTGCCACTTTTCTTTGTCGTCGTCCTTGCCTTGTGTCAGCAAGGCTGCGTCCATCCTCCTCGAAAATTGCCAAAATATCTCGGCGCGAGGTCGGTGATTTTTGAGCGAGATAATTGGGCTTGCGGCAAGGCAAAGGCGTGCAGTAAGGCTTTGTGCCTTGCAAGCGGCTTCAACGCAGCCGCAGGGCAAATTAACCACTCAAAAACGTATTGTACATTGTCAATAGAGGGTATGGTAAGTTAAAGAGTCTTTGTGGTTATTGCAGCTTTACATATGCTCATTATAAAACTCGGTGTAATTTGCCAGCTGGCTTTTGAGCAGGTTTGGAGTGTCTATTTTATATGGACAGTGCTCCCTGCACTGGCCGCATTCTATACATTTGTTTATAAGCTCCATTTTATCCCTGAAAGCATCCTGCAGGAACTGCTGATAGGGGGCCCTCCTCAAAAGCAGGGAGATTCTTGCCTGGGTAGGTATCTCTATACCTGCAGGACATGGCATACAGTAGCCGCAGCCCCTGCAGAAATTGCCCGCCAGCTCTTCCCGGTCCTTATTGATGACCTCCCATAAGGCTTGGTCCAGCACAGGAGGATTCTTTTCCAGTGCCAGAAACTCGTCCAGCTCCCTCTCCCGCTGAATGCCCCATATGGGTACGACATTTTCATACTGGCGCAGGAAAGCAAAGGTTGACGCGGCATTTGTTATAAGACCGCCTGACATTGCTTTCATGGCGATCAGGCCCACATCATATCTTATACATTCTTCTATCAGCTCCAGATCCACGTCGGAGGATAAGGAGCTCAAAGGAAATTGCATCGTATCATACAGCCCTGATGCAACTGCTTCCATAGCTGTTTTTATTCTATGGTTTGTTATACCGATAAAACGTATCATGCCCTTCTTCTTCGCTTCCAGAAGTCCTGCATAAGTACTGTCCGGATCATTGGGATCAGGCAGTTCGGCAGGATTGTGAAGCTGAAGTATATCCACATAATCGGTTTTCATATTTATAAGACTTGTCTCAAGGTGTTCAAACAGTGTCTTTTTATCGCTGGCAAAAGTTTTAGTAGCTATTATAATATCTTTTCTGACTTCTGAAAGAGCATATCCGACCTTCTCTTCGCTGTCGGTGTAAGCTCTGGCCGTATCAAAAAAGTTAATTCCGTTATCATATGCCTTTAATAACAATTCCTTTGCTTCATCAAAGGAAACCCTCTGTATGGGAAGTGCTCCAAAGCTGCTTCTTGCAACCATCAGACCTGTCCGTCCCAATCTTGTTCTTTCCATAAAAATCACCAACCTTTTCTTTGTGTCTGAGTTCAACTCTGTATCTCATAATTATAGTCCTAAAAAGTAATTAAATGCAAATACATGAACAAAGTGGCTGTGCTCTGTGACGGTCATATATAAATGCTGATGGTACCC
>JAEVZU010000091.1 GCA_023392075.1 Bacillota bacterium
TATACATTGTCAATAGAGGGTCATAGTATTAAAAATTAAAATTCAAACTTAGGAGGTTAAACTTATGCCAGCTTTTGCAAATCCCTTTCAGGGAAATGTGGACCGGAAATTGACAAAACAGGAACTGATTCAGGCAATACGTCTGGACATAGCCGGTGAACTTGAGGCCATATATGTTTATGATGCACATGTTCAGGCAACTGACGATGAAATTGCAAAAAAAATCATCGGTGATATTCGCGATGAAGAAAAAGCTCATGTAGGAGAACTGATGACACTTTTGAGGATACTTGATCCCCAGGAGGCAGAATTGTTTGCGGAAGGGGAATCAGAAGTTAAGGAAATGCTGAATGATCTAGGTATTTCAAAACCTTCTGACGAGCCAAATACTCCTTCTGCTCCTCAATTAACCATCGGAAGCCTGCTAAATGAAAATAATAATGAATGATAAATGTTAATGAATCAGGAGGTGGAATGTATGAATTATCTATCAAGAGAAGGTTCTCCGGTTTCTGGGGAACTATGGGAACAGATCGATAAAGCGGTTGTTAAGGCTGCCCGCAGCATTTTGACAGGCAGGCGTTTTCTGCATATTTTCGGTCCTGTTGGTATCGGTGTAGGCAGCATAAATATAGATGATGCCGAATCTGTTGCTGAAGAAGCTGGTGACGGCTTCATTGCCATGAAGGGGAGAAAGTACGCGGAGATTCCAGCCATATATGATGACTTTACGCTATTGGGCAGAGACATTGAAATCCATGAGAAATCAGGGTACCCCGTAGATCTTTCAAAAGCCATGGATTCTGCCCAGGCCTGTGCCCTGAAGGAGGAAAAACTCATTTTCTTCGGAAATGAAGCCGCAGGCTATGAGGGACTGTTGACCGCTGCAGGAACCCATAAATTAAAAAGAAAAGACTGGTCAACAGGTGAAAATGCATTTACAGACGCAGCTGCTGCAATTGAACTGCTGGTTTCGGAGGCCATTTACGGCACCTACGCCCTGACTGTCAGTCCCGACCTATATATGCAGATGCAGCGGCTGCAGGAAGGAACTGGACTGTTGGAAATAGACCGGGTTAATAAACTGCTGGACGGGCATGTATATAAAAGCCCGGTTCTTGGCAAGGGCAAAGCAGTTCTTGTATGCTCCGAACCTAAAAACATGGATTTAGTAATCGGACAGGATATTTCAACCGCTTATTTGGAGCAGAAGGATTTAAATCACAGCTTTAGGGTATTGGAAACTGCATTGCTGAGAATAAAGCGAAGGAAAGCAATTGTTGTATTCGAATAAAACCGTTATTTATTATGAAGGATAGATCAATAGTTCCTTTATTAGTTAGTAATTTAAATTGATAAGGAGGATTTATAAAATGTCTGTAAAAAATGCAATGACATCCGAATTTCTGCAATCGGCCTACGGGGGAGAGAGCATGGCACACATGCGTTATCTGGCCTGGGGTGATATAGCTAAAAAAGAAGGCTACCCCAATGTTGCAAAACTCTTTGAAGCCATTTCCCATGCAGAAAGGGTACACGCAACAAACCATTTCAGGGAAATCGGAGGAGACACAGCCGATTCGGCTGTTACAGCCGGAGCTGTATTTGGTAACGGAAAAACATACGATAATCTTCAAGGGGGTATAAATGGTGAGCTGCATGAGGTAGAGCAAATGTATCCTGTTTACCTTAATGCCGCTCAATTCCAGAATGAGCCGGGAGCACAGCGTTCATTCCATTTCGCTCTTGAAGCTGAAAAAATACATGCCCAGCTTTTCAAGCAGGCACAGGACGCAGTAAAAGACGGTAAGGATATTGAGCTCAAATCCGTACATATCTGTCCGATTTGCGGTCACACCATACTTGATGAAGTTCCCGACAAGTGCCCGGTTTGCGGAGCCAAAAAGGAATTATACGTCAAGTTCTAATTTTGAGAACTGTCTTGTATAGTATATGAGGCATATCAAAACTGAAACAATTGAAAATATATGTAAAAATATATTGCAATTGTCTCAGTTTGATATACCTCTTTTTTATATTAAGAGAAATATTACTTATTGTAACACCTAATAATTTGTTAACATAATATACTAGCATAGTGAAGTTTAGGAAAGGTTGGTTTTAATGTTATCAGGTTTTGAATTTGTCCGCCAATCTCTGGAGTTACATCTTTTTTTCGCTAGGATTATGAAAGAACATTCCTTTTTCCTTGAAGCAGGTTTTACAGCAAAAGATAGCAGTTACACCAGAAAAGCCGATGAGTTCAGAATGGAATTTGACAGGCTTTTAGTAGATGTTGTTTCAATATCCAACGGCATTGTCAGTCATTCGGTTATTCATTCGGGTGAAGTTTTTACGCCCTATACACTTGATGCGGAAACATTAACTTCATACTATTCCGGAGTCAGAATACCCACCAATATAACTCAGGCTGAAATTAACTTAATGGGTGGAGATACCGTCACAATAAATCCGTTTCTGGAGCATAGAGTTATTTCTATTAATAACAGGGCCATCGTCCTTATAAACGCTCTCATAACGTTTAAGGAAACTGTCCTGAATAACGTTATGACCTGCAAAATGTTTACTTTCAATTACCCCCTGTTGATTGACCATATCCTGCGGGAAGCCAAATTGTATGTACGAATGGTTCAGCAGCTTCAAAAGAGGGAAGAAATGAGCATTGAAAGCGAAGCTCTGCAGCAGGAGCTATTCTGGAACAGAATAATGGCAGAGCATTCAAAATTTATCCGCGGGCTGCTTGACCCTACTGAAGACCAACTCATTAATACCGCCCATGATTTCGGAAATGAATTTGACCGGCTGACAGAAGAGGCAAAGGCTGTTGTAGATATGACCATACCACTTGAAAAAGTGACTGAAGCCAGCTTGAGTGCAGTGCAAAGAATCCGTGATTTCAAAGAGCAGGGCACCAAGGGACTGCTTGAATGCAAAATAAAATCTATAATTATTCCGCTTTTAGGTGATCATACCCTGCGTGAGGCAAATCATTTTCTCAGATTACTAAAGCAATTCCAAATAAAACCAATAAATAAATAAATTATAATTGTGTTATCTTCATAATTTCTTCACGTGACAGTGGTATATTAACAATTAAAAGTTTGTTCTGAAAACGTTGTTAATGGATACTTTATTCCATCCAATTTATACCAACCCCCAATAAAGGGTTCAATAATATCGAATATTGTAGTATTATGAATTATGTTAACTAATTGTTAACTGAGATTATAAATATTGTTTACGAAAGGAGGTGATATGGTCAAACTTTATAACAGCAGAGAAATATGAAACAGTTTGCATACTGCTTAATCAATATGAGCATAAAGCGGCAAACTGAAGCAAGAAACAAAAATTTGCTGAATCCTCAGTTTGAGGTACGGAGGAACCAGGATACAGGGGGTTAATCCATTTTATGGTAGGGTGATCCTATTACCCGAACCCGGCAGCTAACTTCGGAAGCACACTATAGGAGGACCAATGACAAAAAAATTAAACAAGGTACTGGCAGGTGGTTTTTTAGTTATTTCTTTCGCATTTGTTTCCTCATTTGCGATGGCAGCTACAGTACCCGGAAAAATTGCAGGTACCAATGTAAATTTTAGAAAGAATCCGACAGCCTCATCTTCAATTATTTCAAAATTGACCAACGCAAGCGTAACAGTTATTGATAAATCCAATGACTGGTACAAGGTGTCTTATAACAAAAAGACAGGATGGGTAAGCGACGACTATTTGAAATTAACATCTGCAAATGGAATTATAAATGCAAATGGGGTTAATTTCAGAACAGGCCCGGGTACCAGTACTAAAAAAATAACTTCTCTTAAAAAAAATACAGGTGTAGTTATTCTTGATACTGCAAACGGGTGGAACAAAGTCAAAATCGGAACAAAAATTGGATATGTAGCCTCCAATTTCGTAGCCAATTCTCCGGTTCAAACGGCTTCAGTTAAGGCCGCTGCAGTCAAATCCGCCACAACCACAAGTGCTTCGGCAACCGCATTAAAAACTGCCGGCAAAGTATCACGCTCGATAACTGCTGCAACTTTGGCAGCAGCAGCAGTTGAGGAAGCACCTTCGATCAATGAACAGATCATATCATATGCAAAGCAACTCAATGGTGTCAAGTACTTATACGGCGGAAATACCCCTCAGACCGGCTTTGACTGTTCAGGGCTTATCGGTTACGTTTACAAAAAGTTCGGAATTACACTAAACAGATCAGCTGAAGCTATGTATTCAAACGGAATAAAGGTGTCAAAAAGCCAACTGGAAGCAGGAGATATACTGTTTTTTGATGCATCCTCACGCAAAGCATCAGGCAGAATAGATCATGCAGGAATTTATCTGGGCGGAGACAGCTTTATCCATGCATCCTCATCAAATGGTGAAGTGCGGATACAAAAGCTCTCGGAATACAGAGGTACTTATATTGGTGCCAAGAGAGTTATCAAGTAAATTTATTTTTTTATGCATTAGAGCTGGACGAAATTTCCAAAAGCTGCAAATCAGTTATTTACGATTTGCAGCTTTTATTTTGCCCAATGGAATGTAAATAAACACAGTAGTCTGTGGCATAAAAATTCATATACAGGTTACCGGATTTTCTCTCCAACTACTGCGAACAATTTTTCATCATCTACTTCAACTACAGTCCTGAAGCCGGAATTATTAAAATAACCCCTTATAATTTCAGCTTCAGGCAAATAGTCTGCAGAAACCTCAATCGAAGCATTTTTATGGTGCGAATTAATTTCATCCCTGCTTTGCGAGTGGCAAACAGCAATTTTACCGCCGGGTTTAAGGAATCTGCCCAACCTTTCGGCAGCTGTCACCTTATACTCAAAATGTGGAAATACTGAGTAACACATTATCAGGTCATACTGCTCAAGTTCTAATTCCAATTGGAATATGTCCCCGACAATAAACTCTATTTTAGAATCTGTATACTTGCTCCTTGCCACATCTATCATTTTTTCAGCTGTATCCACCGCAATGATCAGACCGGTATCTCCTATGCGGGAGGAAAGGTAGGGCAGCATTACTCCTGTTCCTGTTCCCACATCAATAATTTTTGAACCGTTTTTAATAACAATCAGATCAAGTATGTCATTAATTTTCCGCTCATCATGCAGGCAGATATTATCCCAATTTTCAGCCATTGAATTGAAGAACTCCCTATGATTCACCGGACAATCCCTCTTTTCTTAATAATTTATTCCTGTCAAGTATCATAACTAATGCAGGTATAAAAACAATCTGTATTATGATTCCAGGTATACTTCCCGTTATACTGCCGGCAACAAAGGCAACCGGTCCCGGAAGTTTTGCCGCAAAGAATACAGCCAGCACCCATACTGCCAATCCTGACACGATTCTTCCTGCTATCATGCTTGTAATCAAAGATATGTATACATTCAGCCTGAATTTCCTGTACAGCAGGCTTGCCGCAGCTCCGTAAGCTGCCAGCTCAAATACCATAAAAGGCAGTACTGGAAACAGAGGCGGCATCCCGGTGAGAAAAGCGCTTAAAAGCGGTGTCAGGACCCCTACAAGAATTGCAAAGGGCAAACTGACAGCAAAACCTGCAATAAGAACCGGGATGTGCATGGGAAGAAAAGCCGAACCCAGGCCGAAGGCGTGAAAAATCATCGGCAGCAGCAGTCCTATTGCCATGGATAAAGCCGATATAACCAATTCCCTTACTGATTTGTTTTTCATTATTAAAACTCCTTTCGCATTTAAATAAAAAACAACCACAAAAGTTTCAAAAAATCTGGTATCCTTTGTGGTTGCAGTGTAAAATAAAAAAACCACAAACAGAGCTATTTCCACAGCATCCCTTCATGGTTTGATTTTTATAAAACAGGACAATTTTTTAATTTTAAGGCCTTCATGACCTTATTTCCAAAACAATATATCACAAACTACCATGTCCGGTCAACAAAGAAATTTCTTGTATGAAATAATAAAATATAATAAATATTTTCAGAAGATATTTTTAAAGATATCCTCAAATGTAATTTTTGTATTGACCTAATATTATTACCTGTGTTATACTCACACAGAAAAAAGTCATGAAGGCTTAAATTAAATTTTTTAATGTTTTAAATAAAAAATGAATACCAATAAATAAACCATGAAGGGAAGCTATATGAAATAGCTCTTTTTCATGGTTTTATTTTTGCCTGAAAGGAGAGATTCAAAAAACCACACCCCCAATTTTTATAATACAGGCTATTAAAATTTCGAGGAGGCTTTAAATAATGCTAAAAAGATTTACATTAACACTAACCGCTTTATCACTGGTTTTCATCATGTTGTTTTTTTCGGGATG
This sequence comes from Bacillota bacterium, assembly GCA_023392075.1. Lineage (GTDB taxonomy): Bacteria > Bacillota > Clostridia > Acetivibrionales > DSM-1351 > Ruminiclostridium. Next base: position 6,359 of record JAEVZU010000091.1, read on the forward strand.
TTCATCAAATAGAGAACCGGAAAATAATGCAAAAACCGATATAAAACGGGATGAATTGATTATGTCCATAGGCAGCGAACCCGACGGAGGCTTTGACCCGACCACTGGCTGGGGGAGATATGGGTCTCCGCTGTTTCAAAGCACCATCCTGAAAAGGGACAGCGACATGAAAATAGTAAATGACCTGGCAACAGATTATACGGTAAGCAATGACGGACTTGAGTGGACGGTCAAACTGCGCAGGGATGTCAGGTTTTCGGACGGAAAACCTTTAACGGCGGAAGATGTGGTCTTTACATATGAAACAACAGCCAAAAGTGCTTCTGTAGTTGATCTGAATATATTGAAGAGTGTTACGGCATTGGATGAATATACTGTTAAATTTACACTTAAAAATCCTCAGTCAACTTTTATAAACATACTGGTCAATACCGGCATTGTTCCAAAACATGCATACAGCAGTGAATACTCTCAGAAACCGCTGGGTTCGGGACCTTTTAAATTTGTTCAATGGGATAAAGGCCAACAGCTCATAGTGGAGGCAAATCCCGAATACTATGGAAATAAACCCTTTTTCAGGAAAATAACATTTTTGTATTTAAGCGAAGAAGCTGCCTTTGCTGCCGCTCAAGCGGGTGAAGTGGATGTTGCGGCCATAGTTCCTTCCTTTGCCGGACAAAAGGTAACGGGCATGAAGCTGGAAGCTGTTGAAAGTGTCGATAACCGCGGAATATTGTTCCCATATGTAAAACCGGGAGAAAAAACCAAGGACGGTTATCCTATTGGTAATGATGTAACTTCGGATATTGCAATAAGAAAAGCAATAAATTTTGAGGTTGACCGTAACAGTCTTGTTGACGGAATTTTAAACGGTCACGGCTCTCCGGCTTACAGTGTTTGTGACAAAATGCCCTGGTGGAATCCCGACACGGTAATCAGGGATGCGGATGAAGCAGGTGCAAAGCAAATATTATCGGAGGGTGGCTGGAAGGATTCCGACGGTGACGGCATCCTGGAAAAAGGCGCTTTAAAAGCGGAATTCAACCTGATCTATCCGTCTGGTGACCAAATCCGCCAATCCCTTGCCATAGCAGTTGCCGACAGGGTGAAATCAATTGGTATAAAAATTAATGTTGAGGGCAAGAGTTGGGATGATATGGAAAAACTCATGTATTCAAATGCCATAATGTTTGGCTGGGGAAGTCAGGACCCTATTGAAATGTATAACCTGTACAGCAGCAAATACAGGGGAGTGGATTATTACAATTCCGGCTTTTATATGAATCCAAAGGTAGATGAATATCTTAATAAGGCCATGTCTTCAATAAGCGAAGCAGATGCTCTCCAATACTGGAAAAAGGCTCAATGGGACGGAAGCACAGGCTTTGGTACGAATGGTGATGCTCCCTGGGCATGGCTTGTAAATCTTGATCATTTGTATCTGGTAAAAGAAAAGCTCAACATAGGAAAACAAAAGATTCATCCCCATGGACACGGCTGGCCTCTCACCGACAATATTGAAGAATGGCACTGGGAGAACTAGTGGAATGACAGTTTGACAAAGGAGTTTCAAGTATGGTACAAACAAGTCTTTTTAAATTTATTATTGGAAAAAGTATCAGAATAATATCGCTGCTGGCTGCCTTGTGCCTGCTGTCTTTTGTGCTTGTGAGCCATTCTCCGGTCGATCCGGTGCAGGCTTATGTGGGAGCGGACATGGCCAAAGTGAGTCCGGAACAGAGAGTCAAAATAGCTGAACACTGGGGGCTGGACAAGTCCCCGGCCGAAAGATTTGTACTATGGGGGAAATCACTGTTGCAGGGTGATATGGGCACCTCAATGATATACAGAGCTCCTGTCGCCGAAGTTATCAAAGAGCGTTTCCAGGCATCGCTGGCGTTGATGGGAATAGCCTGGGTATTGTCAGGTATTCTGGGATTTTTAATGGGGATAGCTGCCGCCATGCTCCGCGGAAGCTGGCTTGACAGGCTTATCAAATGGTATTGCCTGACGCTTGCATCCACACCGACATTCTGGCTGGGGTTATTGCTGCTGATAGTATTTTCTGTCTGGCTTGGTTGGTTTCCCGTTGGAATGGGGGTGCCGGCCGGAGTCCTGAAAGAAAATGTTACAATTGCCAACAGATTGAATCATATTATTTTGCCGGCATTGACACTGAGCATCATAGGGGTGGCCAATATAGCGCTTCATACAAGGCAGAAGCTCATTGATGTTCTTGAGAGCGATTATATTCTATTTGCACGGGCAAAGGGTGAATCAGGCTTAAAGCTTTTGTGGAGGCACGGTCTTCGCAATATAGCACTGCCCGCAATAACACTGCAGTTTGCTTCCCTGAGTGAGCTTTTCGGCGGATCGGTACTGGCGGAACAGGTCTTTTCGTATCCGGGATTGGGGCAGGCTACAGTTCAGGCCGGTCTGAGAGGCGATCTGCCGCTTCTTCTTGGATTGGTGCTTTTCAGTGCCATATTTGTATTCACAGGAAATCTGATTGCAGATATTATTTATAAACTTGTAGATCCAAGGATTAAGGAGGGAAATGTAATATGAGTGAAATTTCTGCAATTACACGGGATAGCCGGAACAGTAAATATTTAAAATTTATTCCCGTGCTCAACAGAAGACAGCGGACTTTGCTTATGCTCGCATCCTCTGTGCTGATCCTGGCCGCAATTATAATTGCAAGCCTGCTTCTGGACGATGAAAAAATAGCCACTCATTTTGATGAAAAAAACCTTGCTCCGTCGCTTGAACATCTTTTCGGTACGGATTGGCTGGGGCGGGATATGTTTACCCGCACGGTGAAGGGATTATCCTTGAGCATTTATATAGGTTTGACAGCCTCTGCTGTCAGTGTGGTTATTGCTCTGGTGCTTGGTATGAGTGCGGCAACCATGGGAAAGACCGTTGACAGGATCATTACCTGGATTGTGGATCTTTTTCTTGGAATGCCTCATCTAGTGGCCCTGATCTTAATTGCCTTCACACTTGGAGGCGGGGCAAAGGGAGTGATCATAGGAGTTGCATTTACCCATTGGACCAGCCTTACCAGGGTCATACGAGCCGAAGTATTGCAGCTGAAATCGGCTGAATTTGTTCAAATCTCCAGACATATGGGAAAAAGCCGTTGGTGGACAGCCTTCCACCATATACTTCCGCATCTTGTACCACAGTTTTTTGTGGGGTTTGTCCTGCTATTTCCTCATGCCATACTTCATGAAGCCTCAATAACATTTCTGGGATTTGGCTTGTCACCGCATAAACCGGCAATTGGTGTCATACTGTCCGAGTCGATGAAGTATCTGTCGACAGGAATGTGGTGGCTGGCATTCTTTCCGGGACTCTCCTTATTGATAATAGTAAGAGCTTTTGACATAATCGGTGAGAATCTCCGTTTGCTTATGGACCCCCACCATGCACATGATTAAAGGAGGCGAATTTTATATGCTGGAAGTTAATAATCTTTCAATCTCATTTATTCAATACCAGGCAGGATTAAGGCAAAGGAACCTGCAGGTCATTTCGGATCTCAGTATTAAAATAGATGCAGGTAAAATATTGGCTGTTGTAGGATCAAGCGGTTCGGGAAAAAGCCTCCTCGCGCATGCAATACTGGGTATCCTCCCTAAAAATGCCATGGTATCGGGTTCCATGCTGTATAAAGGGACGGAACTTACAGCAGAGATACAGAAAAAGCTGCGGGGGACTGAGATAACATTGATACCTCAATCCGTTAATTTTCTCGACCCTTTAATGAAGATCGGAGAGCAGGTCCGCTGTTCGGTCCGCAGCGGCAATCCCGGAGAAAAGCAGAAAAATATATTTAAAAGGTATTCACTGGACGAAAAGGCAGAAAATCAATATCCGTTTCAACTCTCCGGAGGAATGGCAAGGAGGGCCCTGGTTGCATCGGCAGTGGTGGGCGGGGCAGGGCTGATAATTGCAGACGAGCCTACACCCGGCCTTCACCCCGAAATAGTTAAGGAAACCCTGGGTCATTTGAGGGAGCTTGCCGATGACGGCTGCGCGGTGATGCTTATCACTCATGACATAGGTACCGCATTAAGTGTAGCTGACAATATAGCTGTTTTTTACTCGGGGACTACGGTGGAGATAGCTCCTGCAATTGATTTTCAAGGAAAAGGTGAGGCTTTGAGACACCCATATACCAAGGCTCTCTGGAATGCCTTGCCCCAAAATGACTTTCAGCCTGTTGAAGGCTTCCAGCCCTCACACAGTGAATTTCATAAGTCCGGCTGCCTTTTCGGGCCCAGATGCTCGGAAAGCTCACAGGTGTGTAAATGCAGTACACCTGAAATCCGTGAACTTCGTAAGGGAAAAGTGAGGTGCCATAATGCAACTTAGTGCTAAAAATATAAGTTTCAGATATGGAAAGGGGGATTGGATACTTAAAGATTTCAACATTGAACTTAATCAGGGTGAAATCCTGGGTTTGTCTGGTCCCAGCGGGTGCGGCAAATCAACTCTGGCAAAACTTCTCGCAGGATATGAACAGCCTCTCACCGGAGCTGTGGAACCGGACAGCCGGACTTTTTTCCAAAAAGGCTTCAATCCTGTACAGCTTGTTTTCCAGCATCCTGAAAAAGCTGTAAACCCACGCTGGCAGATGCAAAGGATATTGAATGAAAGCTGCAGTCAGGATAAAGCTCTGTACAGATCTTTGGGAATAGAGGAGTCCTGGATGAAAAGATGGCCCAACGAGCTTTCGGGCGGTGAGTTGCAAAGATTTTGTGTAGCCCGCGCATTGACGCCGCAAACCAGGTTTCTTATTGCAGATGAGATGACAACCATGCTGGATGCCATCACCCAGGCGCAAATATGGCATGTAGTGCTGGAATACGCCAAACGGAATAATACGGGTGTTTTGGTGGTAAGCCATGAAAGCCGTCTGATTGATCGTATCTGTGACAGAGTGGTATATTTGAACTCATAAAAGCAAAGTTGCCTATAAAAGTTCACTTTGACAAAAATATATTTTATTGGTATACTGCAAATAATTCAATATTAAACACAATGATGGAAAGAGTAGTCAGACATAACGTATACAGAGATGCTCCACAATTATAATTGAGCTGAAAGGGAGCAAACAGGCTGTTTGATGAAGATGGCTCCTGAGTGTCGTACCAAAATTTGACAATTAAGGCTGCGACGGGTTTTCCCGTTATAGAAAAGGAGTATATCCGCATTTGAACGGAGTACTCATGGAGATCTGCTTCGCAAGATGCAGGTGAATTGAAGTGGTAACGCGGGAATAATATCCCGTCTTCTTGTTGGTAAGAGGGCGGGATTTTTTATTGTCCGGGAAAGTATAAATTTTGAGGAGGTGAGGCGCGACAGTAATAAATTTTGTATTATATTTATATCATTAATATGCCCAGGTGCTTTTGACGTTTATCGAGTATAGTAAGGTTCAAAAGATAATAGGGAATCCGGTGCAATTCCGGAGCAGCACCCACTACTGTAACTTGGACGAAGCTTCCGTGAGAGTAATCTCGCCACTGATTATATCGGGAAGGTTGGAAGCGTAGGAAGAAGAGAAGTCAGGAAACCTGCCTGGTCAGCTGCCTGTGAAACAGCATTTAAAACATCTTGGGGAATGAAGATAGGATATAATTAATTATGGCCTATTTTCTCCTGATAAAACGGAGGGAATAATTATGTCAAAAACTGCAATTATCGGCTATCCAAGAGTAGGTAGCCAGAGAGAACTGAAATTCTGGACCGAAGACTTTTTTAAAGGACAGATTTCTGCCGAAATTTTATTAAACAATTCAAAAATTTTAAGGAAAGAGCATTGGCTCCTGCAAAAACAAAATGGTATTGATTTCATACCGTCCAATGACTTCTCCTTTTATGACTCGCTTCTGGACACTGCTTATCTTTTAAATGCAATTCCTCAAACATACCTTGATCTTGAACTGAACGGACCTGAAACATATTTTGCCATGGCCAGAGGATATCAAGGGGATAAGGGTGATGTAAAAGCCCTGTCAATGCGTAAGTGGTTCAATACAAACTATCACTATATGGTTCCGGTTTTAAATGAAAAAACAAAAATCAGACTGAACGGGAATAAACCGTTTGAGGAGTATTCCGAAGCCCTGACTCTGGGAATTGAAACAGTTCCGGTAATTACCGGGCCTTTCACATTTCTAAAACTTGGAGATATCAGGGGTAATGTCCGCAGAGAAGATTATATTCCGGACATGGTATATGCATATACTCAAATCATAGAGGAATTCAACCGTTTAAACTGCCGTTGGCTTCAGCTGGATGAACCGTCCCTTGTGACAGATCTTGACCGGCAGGATAAGGAGCTGTTTGTGAAGCTTTATACCGGTCTGCTTAAAAGCAAGGGGAATATCAGGCTAAAGCTTCAAACCTATTTCGGAGATCTTCGTGACATATATGAAGATGTTACGGCATTAGGCTTTGACGGAATTGGAATTGATTTTATTGAAGGAAAGGAAAGTCTGGAGCTTATACAAAAGCATGGTTTTCCAACCGATACACTGCTTTTTGCCGGTGTTGTCAACGGTAAAAACGTATGGAAGAATGACTATGAAAAAACATTACAGCTTCTTGGCAAGCTGAAAAAATACACCGGCGGGGACAGTATCGTCATATCAACCTCCTGTTCGCTGCTGCATGTTCCATATAGCCTCGAAAGTGAGACCTCAATGGACAAAAAATACAAACAGTATTTTGCTTTTGCCCGGGAAAAGCTGGGTGAACTGGGGGACTTGAAGGATTTGTACCGGGATCCTGAATATTCTTCAAATAACATGTATTTAAGCAATAAAACACTGATAAAGTCCAAACTGGAATATGCAGATGAATCTACAAAGAAAAAAATTACGGAATTGAAGGAAGAAGATTTTATAAGACTTCCTGCCTTTGAGACCCGCGAGAAACTTCAAAAGGAAAAGCTGAGCCTGCCCGTGCTCCCCACCACCACAATAGGTTCTTTTCCCCAGACGTCTGATGTTAAAGCCTTGAGGGCGAAATTGAGAAAAGGGGAAATATCCCTTGAGGATTACAATGATTTTATAAAAAAGAAAATCTCGGAATGTATTGCCGTGCAGGAAGAAATCGGGCTGGATGTCCTTGTACATGGAGAGTATGAACGTAACGACATGGTGGAACATTTCGGTGAAAATCTTGAAGGCTTTCTTTTTACCCAAAAGGGCTGGGTTCAGTCATATGGGACCAGATGCGTCAAACCTCCCATCATCTGTAATGACATAAGCCGCCGAAAACCCATTACGGTAGAATACGGCAGATATGCGCAGAGTTTGACATCAAAACCCGTGAAGGGTATGCTGACAGGACCGGTAACTATTCTCAACTGGTCTTTTCCACGGGAAGATGTTTCAAACAGAGAAATGGCTTTGCAGATAGCCCTGGCCATAAAGGAAGAAGTCAGGGATCTTGAGTCGGCAGGTATACGGATTATACAGATTGATGAAGCAGCATTGAAGGAAAAGCTGCCTTTAAGAAAAGCCGACTGGGAGCAGGACTATCTGAACTGGGCCATTCCTGCATTCAGACTGACGCATTCGGCTGCAAGTGCAGATACACAGATCCATACACATATGTGCTACAGTGAATTTGAGGATATAGTCAGCTATATTGATGCAATGGATGCCGATGTGATTTCCTTTGAGGCATCCCGTTCCAACCTTTCAATCATAGATGCATTAAACAGGGCAGGTTTTAAAACGGAGGTCGGACCGGGAGTTTATGATATCCACTCACCCCGTATACCGGGCAGGGAGGAGATCATAGGGGCCATCAGGCTTATGCTTGAAAAGATAAGCACTGAAAAATTATGGGTCAATCCCGACTGCGGCTTAAAGACCCGTGAAGAATATGAAACAGTAGAAAGTCTTAAAAATCTTGTAGCGGCTGCAAAATTTTTGAGAAATTCCTTATAATTAAAAGCAGCAGATAAAAAAGAAGGCTTGAAAATTCCGTGTTTTCAAGCCTTCTTTTGAATATTACCAACAAACTGCATTTGGCTGATATTCCTTCATCAACTGCAGAAATGAATTGATTTTTTCCTGAGAATGCGGTTTTTCCATGACCCTGGGCTTTTCATATTCATTATAATTTTCAGGGAGCCTGTAAAGGTTCAGGACATATTTGGGTACTGCCGGAAGCTCTTTGGACATAACTATCAGATCTTCCTTTCCCAGCTGTGGAATCACGGTAGTCCTGACCTCAAAGTCAAGCCCGGCGTCCACCAGCAATTGTATTGTTTCCCTGACATTTTCAGCGCGGACACCCATGCCGCAGATCTCTTCATACCTGGCAGCGGGAGCCTTATAATCCACAGCAAAATAATCACAGAGCCCATTATCAAGTATTTGTTTAACGGTTGAGGGAGAAGAACCGTTTGTATCAAGCTTTATTTTGTACCCTGATTTTGTTATTTCCCTTATGAACGGAATCAGGTCGGGCTGTAAGGTCGGTTCGCCGCCTGAAATAACAACTGCGTCCAGTAAGCCTGCCCGTTTGTGTAGAAAACTCTCAATATATCCGATTGAAAGTACCTCATGAGTTCCATCCAGTATGGAACGGTTATGGCAGTAAAAACAGTCGTAATTGCAGCCGGGCGTGAACAATACACAGGAAACCAAACCCGGGTAATCCACCAGCGAACTCTTCACCATACCTGCGATTATCATATCCATTACTCCTTTATGACATATTTCTTCCTTAATCTGTACTCCTCACGTTTTCCTTCATTATAGTTTTTTACAGGTCTGAGATACCCGACTACGCGGCTCCATACTTCGGTTTCCTCACCGCATTCGGGACAGAAGAACTGCTCTCCCGTGAGGTAGCCATGGTTATTGCATATGGAAAAAGTCGGAGTCAGTGAAATGTACGGTAATTTATAATTGGTAAATATTTTCATGATCAAATTTTTGGCAGAACCCGTATCTTTTATTTCTTCACCCAGATACAGGTGAAGGACGGTACCTCCTGTATACAGGGCTTGCAGTTCGTCCTGGAGTTCCAGCGTCTCAAAAATATCATCGGTACAGCCCACGGGCAGCTGGCTTGAATTGGTATAATACGGAACACTGTCACCCGCAGTTATAATATTGGGATACCTTTCCCTGTCCTTTTTTGCAAGACGGTAGCTGGTGCCTTCTGCCGGAGTTGCCTCCAGATTATAATAGTGTCCCGTCTCCTCCTGGATTTCTTTTATAAGACTCCTCATATAATTAAGAGTTCTGATTGCAAACTGCTGACCTCGAGGTGTTGTCAGGTCTGACTCATTACCAAGCAGGTTCAGGCAGGCTTCATTCATTCCGATAATACCTATGGTGTTGAAATGATTAAACCAATAAAAATCAGTTCTTAGCTTCACATCTTTCAAGTAATTGGCAGAATACGGATATAAGCCTTTGGCTGTCTGTTCCTCGATAACTTTTCTCTTTATTTCAAGACTGTTTTTGGCCAGATTTATCTGCTGCCACAGGCGCGTAAAAAACTCCGATTCACTTTTTGATATATATGCAAGACGGGGAAGATTGATGGTTACAACACCGATAGACCCTGTAAGCGGGTTGGAACCAAACAGTCCGCCGCCCCTTTTTCGCAGTTCGGAGGTATCAAGTCTCAGACGGCAGCACATGGAAAGTGCATCCTCCGGAGACAGGTCGGAATTGACATAGTTTGAGAAATAGGGGACACCGTACTTGCAGGTTATTTCCATGAACTTTCCGGTTACAGGACTATTCCAGTCAAAGTCTTTTGTTACATTTATGGTTGGGATGGGGAAAGTAAACACTCTGCCTTTTGAATCTCCCTCCATCATCACATCACAGAAGGCCATGTTGAACATGTTCATTTCTTCCTGAAAATCACCGTATTTTTCCGGCATGAGCTCTCCGCCTCTAATGACACTTTCATCCCTTAAAGTACCTGGAGCAATAATATCGAAGGTAAGGTTTGAAAAAGGGCATTGAAAACCGACCCTGGTAGGAACATTCAAATTAAATATGAATTCCTGCAGAGCCTGCTTTACTGCTTTATAGTCCAGCCTGTCGTACCGTATAAAAGGGGCGCAATAGGTATCAATAGATGACCAGGCCTGTGCACCGGCTGTTTCGCCCTGTGTGGTAAACGTGGAATTTACTATTTGCCCCAGAAAGGAACGAAGATGCACAGGAGGCTTTGATTCAACTTTTCCTCCGACACCTCCGAAACCGTTCATCAGTATTTGGCGGAGATCCCAGCCGGCGCAGTAAGGCCCGAAGAATCCCAGATCATGTAAATGTATGTCTCCCGACAAATGTGCCTGTCTTATATCATCCGGATAAATCTCATGGAGCCAGTAGTTTTTTGTAAAAGCTTCCCGAACGTAGTTATTCAGTCCGTTTATTGACTTCTGTGTATTGGCATTTTCATTTATCTGCCAGTCTTTGTCGTTAAGGTATTCGGAAAACATATTGATTGTTGCACCTATCAAAGCGTTCGCTTCTCTGGCTGAGCGCCTTTTTTCACGGTAAAGTATGTAGGCCTTTGCCGTTTTCGCGTGGCCTGCCTCAATCAGAACCTTTTCGACTATATCCTGTATACCTTCCACTTCGGCAATTCCTTCAGGGTATTTCTTCCCGGCAAGCCTGACAGCTTCCGAGCTCAAGGCTTCGGCAATGGAAAAATCGCTGCCTCCGACGGCATTGGCAGCCTTGAATATTGCAATGGTTATTTTTTCCCTTTTGAATGGTACAGTAGATCGATCCCTTTTAACAATCTGCTTTATCATAGCTGTTTATATCTCCTTTGCAAATGGATTGATTATTTATCCTTACCTTATGTTTATGCATCAAATTTAGTTCATATACTATATATTGTGTATGAATTAAATTTGAACACAATATATATTATTGCATGAATATTAAAAAAGTCAATAGGTGGAAATGGAAATAAAAAATCATATACAGGAGACCAATAACAAGGTTGCCTTTTCGATATTGTTAAACGGTTCAAGACTGTTGAAATTTTGCGGAACGGTTTGACCCTGCTACGGGTTTCTTCATCTTACGCTCTTGAGGGTATTTATCCATATCTGAAAAAAAGACTGAGGATATTACGGCAGTAATGGGGATTGTAAGTAAAATACTCAAACTGCCTATTAGCGATTGCAGGAACTCAAAAATTAATTCCTCCTTGTTCAGCAGACTCAACAAAGAATAATTGGAACCTGCATAAATAAGAACAACAATCAGTGAACTGCCGATATAGGCTAGTATAAGTGTATTTGTCATTGTACCCATTATATCCCTGCCTATGGAGATTCCTGATTTTAAAAGAGACATTGCAGTAGCATTAACCTTGCTTTGCTTGATTTCATATAAAGAGGAGGTTATTGACATTGAGACATCCATAATTGCACCCATTGCACCTATGGTGATCATGGAAAATATAATGGCTTTTACATCCAGATCTTCAATACCGAATATATTTCCCAACATATAGGTTTCATCATTGATATATCCTGTCAGCTTCATCCAGTTGTCCATTAAATATGTGATTATCACTGAAAATACTACCCCCGTGAGACAGCTTATGGCCGATACCATACTTTTCCTGTTATAACCGTAGACAATTATGAAAGTGGTGATAATAATATATAGACATATAATACATGATGAAAAGTAAATATTATAACCTCTTCCGATAGCCGGTATGAATACAAAAAATATTGACAGGCATGTCATAGCCAGTGCAAGGATTGTTTTTATTCCTTTTATGCCGCCCAACACTATTACCAATGCTGCAAAAACAACTCCTAAAATAATGATTTTATCAAAGCGGTAATAATACTGGAAAATCAAATCGTCATCCATCGGCAACAATACCACCTTGTCCCCGGGGGAGACTTGTACAACATTCTTATCCGTATTATCCAGCATTTGTGTTCCAATTATTATATTGTTATTATAGTTTTTATCACCGAATATTTCAGCCCTAAAATATATTTTTTTGCTGGAGGGGTCTGATGTGTCTCTTATGATTTTATCAATGGTTTTCACCTCTGCGAAGACCAGGTAATTCAATTCTTCCTCTCTTTCATAGTTAATTCCCTTATTATACTGGCTATGGCATACAAATCTATTTCCATAATAAATAAATAGAATGGATAAAATTATAAAAATTAAATAAGCAATGGTTTTTAAAAAGCTTTTCATACTGATCTCCTTTGTGTTTTATTTATAATATGAATTTGCTTTTTTTTTATAGTACTTATATTTGTTTTACAAAAATTATTTCCTCAACTATTTGATATGTTTTTTTGCAGACTTCCGGAATATTTAAGAAAGGAACAGTCCACACACATGGAGCACGCCTCTGTGTGATCCGGCTTGCTGTGATAGCAGCTGCTGCAGGGCAAATGCTCCAACTGAATGGTAGAATGATCTATTCCGAATTTTTCTTTTATCATATGCTGTACATTATGCAGAAGGTTTTCATGATTCTCCCAGCAAGTCTCTTCAATACATATATGAGCCGTCATTGACAGCATTTCCATGGATAGGCTCCAAACATGCATATCTTTGACATCTGTAATGCCGGGTATGCTTATTAAGGCCTGCTTGAGTTTTTCTATTGAAATTGCCTTCGGAGTAGCTTCCAGCAGTATTTTCGTACATTCGGCAGTCATTCTGACCGCACTTTTTAAAATAAGACAGGCAAGAACGGCGCTCAGCAGGGTATCAACACCATGCCACCCGGTAAAAATTATAATAATTCCTCCAAATAGAACACCCAGATCAGCCAGTGCATCACCTGCAAAATGCAAAAATACACTTTTAACATTGGCATTGTTTGATTTGCTTCCCAAATTACGTACAATCAACAGGTTTACAATCAGTCCGAGAACTGAAAAGACCACCATACCTTCAGGTGTAATATCCACGGGATTCATATACCTGTTTACTGCTTTATATAAAATAAAAGCAGAGACAATTATCAGGGATATGTTATTTATCAATGCTGTAAGCACGCTATAGCGGTAATAGCCAAATGTATATTTGAAGGTTGCTGATTTACCTGCCGTCCGCACACCCCACAAGCTCAAAATCAATGCCGCCAGATCGGTAACCAGGTGCCAGGAGTCACTGAACAAAGCAAGACTGTTCGTTATAAAGGCACCGATAAATTTGGCTGTCAGGATAATTGCCACAAGAAGAATTGTATAAAACAGCTTTTTCTGATTTTGAGCCATTATGGAGTTTGTTACAGGACTATTTTTATCCTTCATTGTCAAGGCCTCCCCAAAAAAGAGTGTCTATACCAACCCCAACAGTCTTGCCGTATTGGCGACAATAAAGCATACTATAATACCGGCTGCAGTTGGTATGGCAAAAGAAGCAAGCGTCCACTTCCAGCTCTGGCTTTCCTTACGTATGGTCCATAAAGTTGTACCGCAGGGGAAGTGCATGAGAGAAAACAGCATTACGCAAACACCTGTAAGCCAGGTCCAACCGTTGGCAACGAAAAGTTGTTTAAGATCGGATAACTGCTCAAGCTCCAGCATGGAACCAGATGCCATATAGCTCATTATAAGAATGGGTATAACTATTTCATTGGCCGGCAGGCCAAGTACAAAGGCCATCAAGATATATCCATCCATTCCCAGCAGCTTTGCGAAGGGGTCAAGAAAGCCGGCGGCATGTGTCAGGAGGCTCATATCTCCCAGGTTGATGTTGGCCATCAGCCAGATAACCAGGCCGGCAGGTGCTGCAATGACAACTGCACGGCCCAGGACAAAAAGAGTCCTGTCTAGTATGGAGCGTACAATAATCCGTCCCACCTGGGGCTTCCGGTATGGTGGCAGTTCCAGTGTGAAGGAGGATGGGAGGCCTTTTAGTATGGTTTTTGATAATATCCTGGATACAAGCAAAGTCATAAGTATTCCGATCAAAACAATCCCCGTAAGAGCCAGAGTGGAAGCCACAGATTCAAAGGCACCTCCAAATGTTCCGCCGATAAAGATGGTACCTATGGCTATAAGCGTGGGGAACCGGCCGTTACAAGGTACGAATACATTTGTGATGATAGCGATTAACCGTTCTCTGGGAGAATCAATAATTCTGCAGCCTATTACACCAGCAGCATTGCAGCCAAATCCCATGCACATGGTTAAAGCCTGCTTTCCATGTGCACATGCTTTTTTAAAGAAATTATCAAGATTGAAAGCAACTCTCGGCAGATAACCCAAATCCTCCAAAAGAGTGAACAGGGGGAAGAATATAGCCATAGGAGGCAGCATAACAGATATGACCCAGGCCAGTGTCCGGTATATTCCAAGAATCAGTATTCCATGCAGCCAATCAGGTGATCCTGCCCACATAAAAAATCCGGTAAGTTTTGCCTCAATACTGAAAAACATGTCCGAAAGCAGCCCCGAAGGCACATTTGCACCTGCTATGGTGATCCAGAATACTATGGCTAACATGCCCAGCATGATGGGTATGCCAAAAATTCTTGAGGTCAGAATCCTGTCTATATTTCTGTCGGTACGGTTATACTGCTTATTTTCAAAAGTAACGGATTTGTTGCTTATTTCTTCGGCAGTGCCAACAAGTCTGGATACAATTTTATCTCTTAACTGGTCCGGTTCGATGCCGTTTTCAACCATATGTTTTTTAGCCTCTGCAAGCAGCTCCTGCATTTCTATATTTTCCATAAGGCCGAAACCAAGATATTTGTCCAGAGTATTTAGCAGAGTTGTATCTCCGTCCAGCAGCTTGAAAGCTGCCCAACGGTTATTTATTTTACCGTCCACCAACTCCCATATTTTAGGCTGAATCATACCTACAGCTTCTTCAATTACTGCATCATATGTAATTTGCAGGGGATTTGTGGATATACGTTTGTTTGCTACGTCGTATACCGCATCCATTAATTTATCAAGTCCTTTATTACTTCGGGCATTAGTTGGTATAACTGGTACACCGAGAAGTTTTGAAAGCTGGTCACATTCAATGTTTATTTTCTTTCTTTTTGCTTCATCAATCAAGTTTACACACACTACAACCTTATCGGTTATTTCCAGGGTTTGCAATATGAGGTTCAGGTTTCTCTCAAGGCAGGTAGCATCTGCTACAACAACTGTAGCATCCGGCATTCCAAAGCAGACAAAATCTCTTGCAATTTCTTCCTCGGTGGAATTTGCCATTAATGAATATGTACCGGGAATGTCCACCATTATAAAGTTTTTATCTTTATGCTTGTATTTTCCCTGGGCATTGTTAACAGTTTTTCCCGGCCAGTTGCCTGTGTGCTGGTTAAGACCGGTCAGGCTGTTGAACACAGTGCTTTTCCCAACATTCGGATTACCTGCCAGGGCAATCACTTTATCATCAGGATGTACACGGTCGATGTAAATTTCACTTACAAGTACATCTGTCAGTACACCCGTCCCTGTGGATTGACTTGTTAATCCCATTGAAATAACCTCCTCATTTATATTTTTTTATTGATTAAAAATATTTTAACCACGGGCAGACTTCCAGCCGCCCGTGGAAAAATTTATCCGTATATATTTGACTATAGAGCTTCTATAAGTATTTTAGATGCTTCTTCAGAACGGAGTGCTATAACAGCTCCTCTGATATGATACGCAACAGGGTCACCGGATGGGCTTTTTTGAAGCGCTTCAACCTCGGTATCTGCAATCAGTCCTAAATCCAACATTCTCCTGCGGATAGTTCCTTCAGAAGTAAGTACCTTTACTTTGCCTTTTTTTCCTAAAGGCAGAAAATTTAACTGAATAAATTTTTCACTCATAACAGACCTCCAACAATTTATTATGTATATGGTTTATATAATCTCTGTTAGCTGAGAACAAAAAAGTTTCCCTACACTAACTTATGTATTACGGATTTAAAGGGTTACAATTTAAATAAAAAAATTTAAAACAAATATTTAAAATATTTTCTTGAAAATTTTAATGAAATAATTTATATTAATATATATGCTAATAGGAATCATTCGCATTTGTTTTAATTTATAATCAAATAAATGTGTGTATCATATTTTCTGTACAGGCTGGCATAGAAATAATAAAAACCGCCTGTTGTCCCGATGGGTGATATCGAGGTTTAAAGGAGGTAAAAATGAAGACAAAGGTAGATATAATATCAGGCTTTTTAGGTTCAGGAAAAACTACACTGATAAAAAAGCTTGTAGCAGAAAAACTTCATGATGAAAAGCTGGTAATTATCGAAAACGAGTTTGGTGAAGTTGGAATAGATGGAAGTATATTAAAAGAATCCGGAATTCAAGTTAAGGAAATAAACTCCGGGTGTATCTGCTGTACCCTGGTTGGTGATTTCGGAACCTCCATCGAGGAAGTCCTGCACAAGTACAATCCGGACAGAATTATTATCGAACCTTCCGGAGTAGGCAAGCTGTCGGATGTTCTAAAGGCATGTGACAGCTTAAGATCAAGAGATCTGTTAACCATAAATATGGTGATTACAGTAGTTGATATCCTTAAATACAAAATGTATATTCTGAATTTCGGCGAATTTTATGAGAATCAAATAAAACATGCAAAAACAATTATTCTCAGCCGGTCACAGAAGGCTGATGCTGATAAACTTTTGAAAATTACAGGTGATATCAGGAAATTGAATCCGAAAGCAAATATTATTACCACACCCTGGGAAGAACTTAACGCAGGGCAGATTCTCCTTACTGCTGAACAAAATGACTCCGCATCCCTGGAACAGCAAATAAAAAAAGTCGTTTTGAAAAGGCATGTTCACACTGAAGACTGTAAATGCGGCTGCAAAGGAGCACATCATGCACATCACAATGCGGATGATTTTTTTGATGTATGGGGAGCGGAAACACCTAAAACCTACGATGCTACCACTTTGAAGAGAATATTGGAGAATATGAATGATACTGAATGTTTCGGCAATATTTTAAGAGCAAAGGGAATTATTCAATCAGGCAGTAGTAGTTGGGTACAATTTGATTACGTTCCCGGAGAATTTGAAATAAAGGACTCGGCAGCCGACTACACAGGAAGATTGTGTGTCATCGGAAAGGGACTGAACAGGAAGGAGCTCGACAACCTTTTCAATATCACTACCTAATCGGAGATAAGTATGAAAACTCAACTGGACATTATAACCGGATTTTTAGGATCAGGTAAAACTACATATATAAACGGTCTGCTGGACAACCTCAAGCTTTCCGATGAAAAAGCTGTCATAATTCAGTGTGAACAGGGTGAATCGGAAATTGACAATGTCTTTGAACACAATAGCAATGTACATATAATCAAATGGGAAAGAACAAAAAAATCAGTACTTAAATATATTGAGGACATTCTGAAAAAATACCGGCCTCACAGGATAATAATCGAGCATAACGGCACCGAAAGTACTGAAAATCTGCTGAGGGATCTGCAGAAACCGTCCATGCAGAAAAAATGTGTCATACAGAGTATAGTACACACCGTTGATGCTCCGACTTTTGAAGTTTTCTTCAATAATATGGGAGCAATTCTGACAGAGCAAATTGCCAACTCAGATCTGATTGTTGTAAATAATTCATCTGATTTTACCAAAGCCCGGCTTAAGGCTATGGAAAAGCTCCTGAAAGATGTAAATCCCGCCGCCAAAATAGCAAGAACTGCCGGCAGTGAATCCGGCACCACAGCCGGAAACAATTTATTATATTTTGAGAAACAGACCAAACAGATAAAGCTGTCAGATGCGGCATTCTTCACGTTCTGTATTCTTGTGCTTTTTTATTTGTCGGTATCCATTCTGAAAGCAGTCGACTTTGAATTGATAAATATTAACCTTTCAAAACTTCAAGCACTGAACACAGTATTTATAAGTATACTCATTCAAGCCTTTCCCTTTATATTGTTTGGTGTAATTGTATCCTCCATAATACAGGTTTTCATATCAAGCGAAACAATTGTTAAATTGTTTCCTGAAAAAATGGGTCTGGGTTTTGTTGCAGCAATTTTTTCGGGTTTACTTTTTCCTGTATGCGACTGTGCTGTTGTTCCGGTTGCAGCAAGGCTGGAGAGAAAGGGAGTTCCCGTCCCGACTGTTGTGGCTTTTATGCTGGCAGCTCCTCTTATGAGTCCGCTGTCCATAGCCTCTACCTTTTACGCATTTCCAGGGCAACCCTCGGTCGCAATTTACAGAGTTATTCTTGGAATTATTATTTCAGTAGTAGTCGGGTTGACCTTCTGGATTTTTCCCGAAGAAAAGCAAATAACCTTAAACAGGCTTGCTGCAGTTAACTGTAAATGCGGTTACTGCAGCACGGGTACTTCCAAAACCCTTACTTCGAAGGTTGAGGCTGTATTCAAGCATGCCGGATCAGAATTTTTTGAGGTTGGACGTTTCATTATCATCGGGGCATTTTTATCAAGTCTTGTTCAAACCTTACTGCCCAAGGATATATTATTAAAAATAGGAGGGGGTTCCGCAGCTTCAATAATAATTATGCTGCTTTCGGCATTTATACTGTCGGTATGCTCCACCTCCGATGCTTTTATTGCCAGAACCTTTGTCAACCAGTTTCCTATGGCATCGGTTATGGGTTTTATGGTATTGGGGCCAATGATAGATATTAAAAATGTTTTAATGCTTCTTGGCAATTTTAAAAAGAGATTTGTAGCTAAACTTGTTTTCCTGATATTAAGTTTTACCTTTATAATCCTGTCCTTTTTTTCAATAGTGTTCTTTGGTTTATGACGGACAATTAAGCCCTTTATCCGCTTTACAGAGGATGGAGGCATAATAAATTTCATAACTGTTTTGTGCCCGCTGTTATGGCTCAAATGTATAATACGGCCCGGAGGTCAATATATGATAATAGTCAGATCAAATAAAATAAATATTGAAGCACTTTTTAAACTGATAATTTTATTGGGATTTGCGCTTTTCTTTACAATGATTATCACAACAGGGAAAGCACTGTTATACGTAAATCCGCGTATAATTCCATATGTTAAATTCGGTATTGCGGCAATGGCGGTAATTGCCTTATTTCATATCCCTGATGTCTTCAAGCCTCGAAGGAAAGCCAGTATCGGCATTTACCTGTTCTTTTTAATACCGCTGGTATCGGCTTTTGTCATCCAGGCAAAACCTATGGATACAAAAACAATGGCTTTCGGCGATGTAAATTTATCTCAGCAATCCGGTTTGGGTAAAAGTGCAAGTAATGCTTCAAATGTTACCTCAGCCGATACCGGCAGTACCTGGCAAACCTCAAATGCCGCCAACTCTTCAGCACAGGAGCAGGTGCAGACAACCGATGATGCATCCCAATTAAAACTGCATGGCGACACAATTGTTATGGATGACAATAATTTTGTAAAATGGCTGCAGGAACTTTATGACAATAAACAAAAGTACCAGGGAAAGAAGATTCAGGCCATAGGCTTTGTGTTAAAAGGCAAGGAACTTTCCAAAAATGAATTTTATCCGGCCCGGCTTATGATGGCCTGCTGTACTGCCGATTTGCAGCCTGTGGGCTTGCTGTGCAGGTATGAAAATTCACCCGAATTAAAACAGGACAGCTGGGTGAAGGTTGAGGGAACTATTAAAATCATGGATTATAAAGGGGAACAGACTGCAATAATAATCGCAGATAATGTTTCCAATGCCGAAAAACCTGAATACGAGTATGTATACCCGTATTGACAGTATATCCTGCTGACAGCATCCCCGATTGACAATGATTCACAGGGATGATAACATTAAACGGTAGTTAGTCATCGCTAACCACTGGATTTCCACTGGAATTTCATTATTTGCAGAAGGTATAAAAATATGGAGTACAATTATAGTATCAAAACAAATGGAGGTCAATATGAGTATCCTTACCAGGGAAAAAGATTACTACAGTTCTGAAATAGCACTGGTATCTCAATCCAGGGATTGCTCTGTATACAAAATGTCCGGTGATGACGGTGATGGTATAATGACCTGTTATCAGGTTTTTCCGGGCGTAGAGCTTATATATAACGATTTTCACACCGGCAATTGTTTTCATAACACACACACCTGCGAAGATATAATGGAAATCAATCACTGCAGGCAGGGACGCTTTGAATGCGACTTTTGCGACGGTTCCTGCGTCTACCTGGAGGAAGGTGACCTTTCGGTAAATATGCTGGGAGTCAAGGCAAGAAATTCCTGCTTTCCTCTGGAGCACTACCATGGCGTATCGGTGGTAATAGAACTTCCCGAGGCAGCCCATTCTATTTCCCGCGTTCTGAGCGACATTTCCATTGACCTGTATGACCTGCGTGACAGGCTGTGTGCCAATAACCGGTGTTTTATAATGCGTGCCAAGGATTCGGTGGAGCATATTTTTTCAGAGCTGTATAAAGTACCCGATCAGATAAAGAAGGGTTATTTCAAGCTGAAGGTGCTGGAACTGCTGTTGTTTCTCAGTGTTGTGGAGGTATCGGACATTTTTGAGCAGCGTCAGTACTTTCAAAAAAATCAGGTTGACAGCATAAAGGCAATTAAAGAATATATGATATCAAATCTTGAATATCATTATACGCTGGAGGAGCTGTCGGGACGTTTTGAAATTCCTTTGACAGCAATGAAGCTGTGCTTCAAGGGAGTTTATGGAACCTCGATCTATGCCTTTATCCGGTCCTACAGGATGCAGGCTGCCGCCGCAATGCTGCGCCGGAACGGAGAAAGCATATCTTCAATTGCAGGTAAAGTCGGATATATAAATTCAAGCAAATTCGCAGCCGCATTTAAGGAAGTCATCGGAATGAGTCCTTTGGAATACAGAAACAATACGGTTAGTGGTCTGTAACATCTAAGACGTATATTGCCGGCGAGGAAATTTCTGCAGGATAAGGCTGAGGACGAAGGCAGTACTGTATGGTTAATTCTTGTCTTTTTGGAGCATATTTGATCCAACCGGAGCAGAGAAAACAAATTTAAGGATTTATAATATATGGTGGTTAGCACAAGCTAACCACCATATATTATTTGAAAGGAGTACTTTATGGAAAAACATAAAAAGCAAAAAACAGGCTTATCCCGTCTTTTTGAAATAGCAGGCGAAAAAAAGGGGCTGCTGATAATTTCCGGAATATTGTCATCAATCAGTGCAGCCTGCATGCTGGTTCCGTTTTTATCAGTTTACAGAATACTTGAAGAACTCTTAAGTAATGCAGGAAATCTCTCTGCAGTTAACAGAGACTATATGATACATTGGGGATGGGTGGCCTTTTTGGGCCTCATCGGAGGTTTATTGATCCTATATGCTTCCATTATCTTTTCCCATGTTGCAGCCTTCAGGATTTTATACGGTATAAAAATGGGGCTGGCAAGACATATCGGCAAGCTTCCCCTTGGATTTTTAAACAGTACGGCAACAGGTACTGTCAAAAAGAATCTTGAACAGGATGTGGACAGAGTAGAGCTGTTTGTGGCACATACCATCCCGGATCTGGTTAACGCAGCTGCAACGGTTGTAATTATGTTTATCATATTCTTCAGATTGAACGGCTGGATGGCACTGACGGTCATTGTTGCATTTTTCCTCGGTACAGGCCTGCAGATGTCCATGATGTTCGGAAAAAAAGCCCAGGGAACCATGAAGGCATATTTTGATTCTCTCGAACGGATACATGCTTCTGCCATACAGTATGTCAGAGGTATTCCCGTCGTAAAAATTTTCGGACAGACGGTTCATTCCTTCAAACGTTTCAATGATGACTTATACGAATACAGAAACTGGGCAGTCAACTATTGCGATAAATTTGAAAACGGTATGGCTGTTTTCACGGTAGTTTTAAATTCCTTTCTCACCTTTATACTGCCGGTAGGGCTTTTGATGCTCAGCAAAGACCCTGGTAACATGGCATTTGCGCTGGTCTACCTCTTCTTTATCATCATGGTGCCCGGTGCGTCGGCACCGCTTTACAAGTTTACCATGCTGGCATCGGGAACAAGGGAAATATTCGAGGGAGTAAGCCGCCTCGATGCCATTTACAGCCAGGAGCCAATAAAGGAAGCAGCTTCTCCCAAAACACCCGTAGGGCATGATATCGTGTTTGAAAATGTAAGCTTTGCCTATGAAAACAAGACAGAGGCAACCCGGGTAGAAGCTTTGTCAAATATCAGCTTTACGGCAAAAGCTGGGCAGATCACGGCGCTTGTAGGGCCTTCCGGAGGCGGTAAGTCAACTGTAGCAAATCTTATTCCGAGATTTTGGGATGTAACAGAGGGTGAAATAAAAATCGGCGGTGTAAACATTAAGGATATTCCAACCGAAGCGTTAATGAATACCGTATCCTTCGTTTTTCAGGATACCTTCCTGTTTTATGATACATTGTTTGAAAATATCAGGGTCGGAAATCCAAATGCTTCAGATGAGCAGGTATATGCAGCAGCCAAAGCAGCTCAGTGCCATGAGTTCATTCAGGGTCTTCCCGACGGTTATAACACCCTGATAGGAGAAGGCGGAGTATTTCTTTCAGGCGGTGAGGAACAGCGTGTTTCAGTAGCCAGAGCAATATTAAAGAATGCACCAATTCTTGTACTGGATGAGGCAACGGCTTTTGCCGATCCGGAAAATGAATATAAAATGCAGATAGCTCTGAAAGAGCTTATCAAGGATAAAACAGTAATTATGATTGCTCACAGGCTCGCTTCAATTAAAAATGCCAACCGGATAATAGTTCTCGAAAACGGCAGGATCAATCAGACAGGTGTTCATTCCGAACTGGCGGAAAAAGACGGTCTTTACAAGCGTATGTGGACTGCATATAACAGCGCCTATGAGTGGTCACTAAACATCGGAGGTGTCAAGGCATGAAAATATTCCGTAATATTACCGTAGGACAGCCCGGAAAGTTAATAAAACCCATAGGTTTCACACTTCTGTCCAATATTGTGAATGTAATTCCTTTTATGCTTTCAATTGAAACAGTAAGAATCATTTTCGATTCATTTGCTTATCCTGAGAAAGGCCTTGATACGGGCATACTCTGGATAATTATAGGTATCCTTTTCGCATATATGATAATTATGTTCTTTGCCGAAAAACCTGCCTACCGGTATAGTTACCGGGATGCCTACGACATCTCGGCCTCTGGCAGAGCAAACCTGGCCGAGCATCTCAGAAAGCTGCCCCTGGGATACATAACCTCACGGGACCCGGGAGATCTGGCCAATATGATGATGGGAGACTTCACACTGGTGGAAACCGGAGTATCTCATATAGTCCCGCAGCTTTTCGGCGCACTTGTTATGCCGGTATTGGCATTCATTTCACTGCTTTTTATCGACTGGCAGATGTCTCTGGCCATGTTTATTGCCCTGCCTGCGGCAGTATTGATTCTTTGGCTCAACACCAAGGCCAACAAACGTATGGCCGACAGGCAGATGAAGTCCAGGCTGGATGCCGGAAACCGTTTACAGGAATACCTTCTGGGAATCCGTGTAATGAAGGCCTATAACATGATAGGCGAAAAATTTGAACGGCTTGAGGCTTCTTTCCGCAAACAGATGAAGGAGAGTATCCGTTTTGAAGCCTTGTCCGGTCCCGTTATGCTTTTGACAATTACTTTGATCCGCGCAGGCCTTACCCTGATGATACTGACCGGCTCCTATCTCCTGGTAGGCGGGAAACTTGACCTGCTGACCTTTGTAATGTTTCTCGTAATCGGATCACGTGTATATGATCCTCTCACCTCGGCTCTGATGAAATTTGCAGAACTCCGTTATGACGAAAGAGCCGGTGAACGGATTCTCAACCTGATGAACCAGCCGGAGATGGGAGGGACAAACTTTCCCAGAGGCGGCACGGATATTGCTTTTCACAATGTTTCTTTTGGATATGGCGAAAAAGAAGTCCTCCATAATGTGTCACTTACCATGAAGCAGGGTACAATGACAGCTTTAGTCGGTCCGTCTGGAAGCGGCAAAAGTACTGTACTCAAGCTTTGTGCCAGGTTTTATGATCCCGTGGTTGGAAAAGTTACCTTCGGAGGCATTGACGAAGCTTCAATGGATCCTGAAAAGCTCATGCAGAAAATTTCCATGGTATTTCAGGATGTCTATCTGTTCCAGGATACCATAGGAAATAATATCCGGTTCGGCAAGGAGAATGCATCTCAGGAGGAAGTCATTGCCGCTGCCAGAAAAGCCTGCTGCTATGATTTCATAATGAAGCTCCCAAAGGGCTTTGACACAATAGTGGGCGAGGGGGGCTGCACCTTGTCCGGAGGAGAAAAGCAGCGTGTTTCCGTAGCCCGTGCCATGCTGAAAAATGCTCCGGTTATTCTTCTGGACGAGGCAACTGCTTCACTGGATCCCGAAAACGAAGTGGAAGTCCAGAAAGCAATAGGAGAACTGATTACAGGCAGGACAGTCATCGTTATTGCCCACAGGCTCAAGACCATTAAAAATGCAGACCATATTATTGTAATGGAGGAGGGCAGAGCAGCAGAGGAGGGTACCTTCGAAGCATTGGTTGAGAAAAACGGTCTATTTAAGAAATTATGGACAATCCAGTCCCAATCGGTGGGATGGGAGATTTAAACATCTAATACGTTATTCATTGTCTTATTGGAGTTGTTTTACCTGAATGGAGTAGATTTTTTAAGCAGATTCTGGTAAATTATTGATGATAAAAGTGCCTGTACGGCGCTTTTATTTAAAATTATAGTTAGCATACGCTAACTCGTAGATAACGGAGGCAAAATTATGAATAAGAAACTGAACGCAAAAGATCTCATTAATATAGGAATCTTCACCGCTATATATTTTGTCGTTTTTTTTGCAACCGGAATGACAGGCTATATACCTGTTATGCTGCTTGCACTGCCGTTTTTATGCCCCCTGGTGGCAGGAATTCCGTTCATGCTTTTCCTTACCCGGGTACAGAAATTCGGAATGGTATCCATTATGGGTATTATACTCAGCCTGTTGATGATGCTTACCGGCCATCCCTGGGTATGCCTGCTGACAGGTATACTTTTCTCCCTGGCTGGAGATTTTATCATGAAAGCGGGCGGATACCGCAAGTGGATATCCATTTGTGTCGGATATGCCGTATTCAGCCAGTGGATCGTCGGTCTTATGGTTCCTTTATTTTTTATGCGCGATACATATTTTGCTTCAATAAGAAGCGGTTACGGAGATACCTATGCCGATACCTTAATGTCAATTACTCCTTCCTGGCTGCTGGGCGCATTTATTGTGTTTGCTGCCGCCGGAGCAATTCTGGGAGCATACCTTGGGAAAGCAGCTCTGAAAAAGCATTTCAAGAGGGCGGGAATTGCCTGATGGATACTGCTGCCTTGAGTAAAAATACAACCGCACGTATTCAACTTGATCCCAGAACCAAACTGGTTATGCTTTTGGCAGTAAACATCGTTCTGCTTGGCGGAGGCTTTAACGGTATTTCAGCAATTATCCGTCCGGTGCTGGCACTCCTTCCGTTTATACTGCTGCTGTCAGAAAAAAGATATGAAAAAGCAGTACTTTATTTCATTTTCATAGGAGCCGCCCTTTCCTTTGAGATCTTTCTCGTGGGAAGGACACAAGGCCTTTTAAACCTGCTTGTCGTAATCTTTTCAGGATTGAATACCCGTTTTGTTCCCGGACTGGTCATGGGCTACTATGTAGTAAGCACCACCAGAATAGCTGAATTTATTGCAGCCATGGAGCGGATGCATTTACCTCAAAGTATTATCATCCCCTTTTCCGTAATGCTCCGATTTTTTCCCACTGTCAGGGCAGAAAATTCAGCTATAAGCGATGCCATGCGTATGAGGGGCATTCAACCGGGAGTGAAAAACCCTGGAGCCCTTTTGGAATACCGGTTGGTTCCTTTGCTGATGTGTACCGTCAAAATTGGTGAAGAGCTTTCAGCTGCAGCCTTGACCAGAGGATTGGGCAAACCGGTCAAACGGACCAATATCTGCAGTATAGGCTTTGGTGTTCCGGACTGTTTTTTTCTTGCTGTTACAACCTGCGCGCTGCTCCTCTGGGCTGTGTTTTAAGTTGCTCGTCGTCAATGTCAATGGAAAGCCCGGTTAGAAGAGCTTGCTTGAAATGTGCAGACTTACTCCAGGTCTCGCATGCTGCCAAGGGGTGCTTGGAGTAAGCCTTACTACAATTGATACCACCACAAATTGAACTGGCACATCGAGTCAAATGAATAATGAAAGGCTGATTATACTGAAATGATTGAATTCAAACAGGTATCTTTTACATATGAGAGCGGCGGCAGAGAAAGCGGTCTGAGTAACATAGATCTTACAATAAGGGACGGCGAATTTGTTTTGTTCTGCGGGGGCTCAGGCTGTGGGAAAACCACTCTTACCAGGCTGATCAACGGATTGATTCCAAACTATTATGAAGGAAAGCTGGACGGTTCTGTCCTGGTGGACGGCATTAATGTTTCTGGAGTTCCCCTGTATAATATGGCAGGTATAGTGGGCTCGGTTTTTCAAAATCCCCGCAGCCAGTTTTTTAATGTAGATACCACTGGTGAGCTGGCTTTTGGCTGTGAAAATCTGGGTTTGCCTGCCGATGAAATAACCAGCAGGATCGTGAGAACTGCGGCCGAACTTGGATTGAACTCTCTGCTGAACCGCAGTATTTTCGCCCTTTCGGGCGGTGAAAAGCAAAAAATAGCCTGCGGCTCGGTTGCAGCGCTGGAACCGCACATATATGTTATGGATGAGCCCTCCTCCAATCTTGACGCTTTTGCAGTCGAAGATCTGCGTGCTCTTTTGGCACATTGGAAGGCCCACGGCAAAACCGTAGTCATTGCGGAACACCGTCTGTATTATCTTCATGAACTGGCAGACCGTGTGATATATATGGAAAACGGACAGATTTGCAAAGAATTCAGCGGAAAGGATTTTTCCGCCATGAAAAGAAGTGACCTGTATGATCTTGGGCTGCGTGTCCTGTCCCTGGAGGAGCTTCGAAAAATGGATATGGGGGAAACCAATAAAAACAGCGGTGTTTTAAGCTTTTCCGACTTCTATTTTTCATATCCCAACGGTTCGGAGGTACTGGATATACATGAGGCCACAGTTCCTGAAGGAGCCGCAGTTGCTGTTATAGGGCACAACGGTGCCGGAAAATCAACTTTTGCCCGCTGCTTGTGCGGGCTTGAGAAAAAATGCCGCGGAAATGTAAAAATAAATGGTCAAACCCTGGTACAAAAGCAGCGTTTGAAAAACTGCTACATGGTAATGCAGGATGTAAATCACCAGCTGTTCACGGAAAGTGTGTTGGATGAAGTCCTCATATCCATGGAACAGGAAGATCAGAACCTGGCAGAAGAAATTCTTGAAGGTCTGGATTTGCTGCAGTTCAGGGAGGCCCATCCCATGTCCCTGTCAGGCGGTCAGAAACAGAGAGTTGCAATTTCATCGGCGGTGGCTTCGGCAAGAAGAATAATCGTTTTTGATGAACCTACAAGCGGTTTGGATCTGCAGCACATGAAAGAGGTGGCCAGGAATCTCCGCCGCCTGTCTGAACTGGGCAACAGCCTCTTTATAGTAACACATGATCCGGAATTTATTCTATCCTGCTGTACCCATATCATACAAGTTGAAAGGGGACAAATTACGGAAAACTATCCCCTGGATGAATGCGGAGTTGAAAAGATGCTTGATTATTTTCTTGATGCCTCAAGTGAACAGGCTGATAGTAAACAAAAGGTGGTGTAGATATTGTTACTTGACGGGTCGGTATATTTAGGTAAAAACGTATCAGTAGTATGCAGTGACAGTACCTGTACAGTTTACAAGCTGCAGGATAATTCCGGTGAAGGAATTATGACCGGCTATTCGGTCTTTCCGGGTGTCAGTCTTTTTTACCATGATTTTCATATAGAAAACTGCAAGTCATATTTTCAGCCGGGTACCGAAATATTTTGCATCGATCACTGCCGTGAAGGCCGTCTGGAATGGGAAATGGACGACGGCAGCTGCATGTATATGGAAGCGGGAGATCTGCAAATGAATTCCCGCGCTCAACATTCCAGAATGTTTTATTTTCCTCTCAGGCATTATCATGGTATAACAGTTTCCTTCTGCGTAAAAGAAGCAGAAACGGTGCTTCCGGGAATACTTGAGGGTTTTTCGGCAGATGTCTGTTCGCTCCGGGATAAATTCTGTTCAGGAAAGCATCCCTTTATCATGAGGGCAGGAGCCAGTATAGAACATATATTTTCGGAGCTTTATACCGTACCCGAGTCAATACGCGACATGTTTTTCAAGATAAAGGTTCTGGAACTGCTGCTGTTTCTAAATTCACTGAATGTTCCGCCAGGCTCTGGAGAGCGCCCTTACTTTTGCAAAACTCATGTTGAAAAAGTCAAGGCCATAATGGAGCTTATCACCGGAGAAACACAGCGGCATTACACTCTTGAGGAGTTGTCCAATAAATTTGATTTTCCCGTTACATCCATGAAGAACTGCTTTAAAGGGGTGTATGGAACGTCCATTTACGCATATATGAAGGAATACCGAATGAATGCCGCTGCTGTAATGCTTCGCCGGACAAAGGACAGTGTTACTTCAATTGCAATGCAAATGGGTTACGAGAATACCAGCAAGTTTTCTGCTGCCTTCAAATCAGTTATTGGAACAACTCCGGCAGATTACCGGAAATCCATTGTCTGAATGGAGGGTTTACCTCCTTTATGGAGTAGTGAAGAATTGTGAATGGGACTATCATAAGAATGGTTGGTTAATACTGATCATTCTTTTTTGCGCAGAAATTTATGTCTTATAAATACTGATATATCAGCATATCCGGAAACGAAATAATGCACCGGGAAATTCTTAATAATGGCTTTAGAAGTGAGCCGGAAATGGAGTTTGAATTATGAAGACCAGGCGAAAAAGCACTCTGGGTACTATTTATTATTTTGCACAGGAATGCAGAGGAAAAATGCTGCTTTCTATCTTAACCGCCATAATAAGCGTGGCAGGCGGGTTGATCCCTTACTGGGGAGTTTACCGGCTCATACTGCTGTTTTTCAGTGAGTCCCGCACTTCCGGGGATATATTCTTCTGGACGGTAATCTGTTCAGGCGGATATATTATCAAATTGATGTTCTACGGTATATCAACAACCCTTTCACATATGTCGGCTTATCAGATCCTGGAAAGCATCAGGCTTGCCATAAGCAGGAAACTTATGAAGGCACCCCTGGGTGAGGTTATATCACATACAGCCGGTAAGCTCAAAAGCGTTGTTGTGGACAGAGTGGAGACCATTGAGCTGCCGCTGGCCCACATGATACCTGAAGGTATTTCAAATCTCCTGCTCCCGGCGGCAGTTTTTGTATATATGCTGTATATAGATTGGCGCATAGCACTGTCATCTCTGGTATGTGTATTCCTTGGTGCCGTAGTTTTTGCCGTAATGATGAAAAATTACAACCGGCAGTATGCAGCGTACATGGAAGCAAGCAATCATGTAAACAGCGTAATTGTAGAATATATTGAGGGAATACAGGTCATCAAAGCCTTTAACCAGTCCTCCGGCTCCTATGAAAAATTTGCGGGGGCTGTGAAATCCTTCAAGGAATTTACCCTTGCGTGGTTCCGCAGTACATGGAAACTCATGAATCTTGGAAACGCACTCCTGCCGACTACCCTGCTGGGCATTCTTCCTGTGGGAATACTTCTGTATATTGATGGAAGTCTGAACCCTGCCGAGCTTACCTTGTGCATGATTCTTTCCCTGAGCATTGTAGCTCCGGTCACCTGGTTTACGGTTGCAGTAAACGATTGGAAATCCATTGAATATGCAATAAAAGATGTAAACCAGCTGTTGGAACTTCCCGAGCTGCCTGATGCACAAACTGCCGTTTCTCTTGATACCTTTGACGTAGAACTGAAAGATGTAAGTTTTGCTTATAACAAAACCGATGGCGACATCCTTCATGCTGTAGACCTGATGCTGCCCCAGGGAAGCTTTACCGCTCTGGTGGGACCGTCAGGAGGAGGAAAATCCACTGTAGCACGCTTGATCGCCAGGTTCTGGGACGTGGGAGAAGGAGCTGTTACCATAGGAAAAACAGATATCCGCAGGATTCCTCTTTCACAGCTTTCCCGGATCATAAGTTATGTTGCTCAGGATAACTTTCTTTTCAATTGCTCCATTCTGGAAAATATCAGATTGGGAAGACCGGGGGCCAGCGATGAAGAAGTCTATGCAGCAGCCAGAGCAGCTCAGTGCGAGGAATTTGTCCTGCGGTTGGACAACGGCTGGAATACCATGGCAGGAGAAGCCGGGGGGAAGCTTTCGGGCGGTGAGCGGCAGCGTCTGGCAATTGCAAGAGCCATACTTAAAAATGCGCCCATAGTAATTCTCGATGAGGCAACTGCATTTACAGACCCTGAAAACGAAGATAAGCTTCAGCGCTCCATTGCAGCTCTTACTAAAGGTAAAACACTGCTGGTCATAGCCCACAGGCTTTCAACGGTAAAAAATGCGAATCGGATTGTTTTGTTGGAAAAAGGAAAAATATCGGCTCAAGGTACTCATAAGGAACTTTTAGAAGCAAGCTTGCTTTATCATCATATGTGGCAGGCCCATATAGGTTCAAAAACCTGGTCTGCAAACAACGGCGGAAAAGGAGAGATAGTTCATGCTTAAAACTATTAAACGTATCATAATTTGGGCAGGAGAGCATAAATCCCGGCTGTATCCGGGGTTTCTCTGGTCCTTCCTCAGTGCAGTGTTTACAGCCATGCCCATAATAGGCGCGGCCCACACCTTAAACCTGATGCTGGAGGATCAGGCAGGAATTCGAAGGCTGAGCCCGGTCTGGGCTCTGTATATGCTTGTTTTCATGGTATTAATGATATTGGGCCGGTTTTTATTTTCCTATCTCCGTGCGGTGTATCAGGATAGTATCGGTTTTGAAATAACTGCTGAGGAACGCATGAGAATAGGCGATATCCTCAAACGGGTCTCCCTGGGCTTTTTCGACAGGAATCATACTGGAGCTCTTGTAGGTGCGGTTACTACCGACCTCTCTTTTGTTGAGATGTTTGCAATGAATATGATTGATACAGTAATCGGAGGATATATCAGTGCCTTTGCAATGGTGCTCTGTCTTTCCTTTTACTGCTGGCAGGCAGCGGCCTTTTCCGTCCTGGGAATTGTTTTGTCGGCGCTGGCATTAAGACTTATGGGCTGGTTCAGCCATCGCAATGCGCCCGTCCACCAGCAGGCTCAAAACAACATTATCACGGCTACATTGGAATATATCAGGGGAATACCTGTAGTAAAAGCCTATGGGCAGGAGGGGGCATCAACTGAAAGCATCAGACAGGCCTATAAAAAACACCGGAATATCAATGTGAAGATCGAAAAAAATTATGTACCCGGCAACTGCCTGCACCTGCTTTCCTTGAAAATGGCTTCGGTTGCCATAGCCTCGGTATCGGCATACCTGACAGCGGACGGAGTCCTGACCGTTCCTGTTTTCCTTATGCTGGCAGTATTTTCATTTGTAATTTTCGGGAATGTGGAAAAAATAAACAATGCCACCCATGTACTGCAGGTTATCGGACCTACTCTTGATAAACTGGAGAAAATCAAGCAGGCAAAATTCATTGACAACAACGGAAAAGACCTGACTGTTAAAAGTTTTAGCATTGAAATGAGGGACGTTAAATTTTCCTATGATAAACGCCCCATACTTGAGGGCGTCACATTTAACGTGCCGCAAAACACAACAACCGCAATAGTCGGGCCGTCAGGGAGCGGTAAAACCACCATCTGCAGCCTCATTGCAAGATTCTATGATGCCGACTCGGGAACAGTATCCATGGGAGGCACCGATGTGAGAGAAATGAGCTGTGACAGCCTGCTGAAAAACATAAGCATGGTATTCCAGAATGTATACCTCTTTAATGACACAATTGTAAACAATATCAAATTCGGAAAACCAGATGCTACAATGGAGGAAATTTTTGAAGCCGCCAGGAAGGCACGTTGTCATGACTTCATTACTGATTTGCCGGATGGCTATAATACCATGGTGGGTGAAGGAGGTTCAACCCTGTCTGGAGGTGAAAAGCAGCGTATCTCCATAGCGCGCGCAATATTGAAAAATGCACCGGTTGTCATACTGGACGAAGCAACTGCAAGTATCGATCCTGAAAACGAGCATTACATCCAGGAGGCCATCAGTGCTTTAACCCATGGAAAAACCATCATCGTCATAGCCCACAGGCTGGCAACCATAGAGAATGCGGATCAGATTTTGATACTGGACTGCGGAAAAATAGTTCAAAAGGGAACACATGAACAACTTTTGGCAGAAGACGGTATCTATAACAGGTTTTATGCCATAAGAAAACAGGCCGAAGGCTGGAGTATCGCATAATAACCGGGTTTCATCACTTTTTTGCCCAATGTCAAAAGTATGTTCTATTACAAAAAACTTACAATAGTATTATATTTAATTAACCTCCAATATTTAACAACAAAAATAGAATATAATAAAATCAACAAGATTTAAATTTAAATCTGAATTATTTTTTTATTTTATTTGGAGGTTAAAAATTATGAAGAAATTTTTGTGTGTCTTAGTGGCATGCGTGCTGTTATTGTCATCAACAGCAGTTTTTGCCACTAACGGTAACGGAAATGGCAATGAAAAAAAGTTTAATAGCAACGACGAATATGAAAATGCCATAACCGCACTACAAGCAATACTTGATAACTATAACAGGGATGACAGGAACTACGATGATTATGATCAGCAATATATCCAGGAAATCATCAATCAGATGCTGAAGTTAAAGCAAAAGTATAAGGACGGGTCCACGTCAATTTTTATCAACGGCCGCGAGTACTCTGTCAACGATGGGAATGTGATCAAATACAAAAATATTGTATTACCCATAAAACCGGTTCAGGAGGGTCTTGGAGCAACTGTTGACTGGAACAGCAAAACTCATATTGTTACAATAACGGACGGTAACATCACTCTGGTAATGAATCTCGATACCAGGAAAATAAAGGTTAATGGGTTTGAAATTAAAAACAGTGTTCTGACAACCGGCAATAAAAATCAAACAATTGTATTGATAAAATTTATAGCCGAGGTGCTCGGTAAAAATGCCGAAATCAACGAAGGTGCCGGTGCCGTTATCATTGATGATGACGGGAGCAGCAGCATCAATGACAATATAAAGGGAAAGGGCCTGAGCCAATTTGAATACAGCGGCAAATGGAATTACGGTACCCAGGCAAATGCATACCTGGAGGATAATCACTGGTCCTCAAGCCGTAATGCTTTCTATAAGGTAAAATTTGAAGGCACACAG
Source organism: Bacillota bacterium (assembly GCA_023392075.1). Lineage (GTDB taxonomy): Bacteria > Bacillota > Clostridia > Acetivibrionales > DSM-1351 > Ruminiclostridium. The sequence goes on from JAEVZU010000091.1 coordinate 39,771, forward strand.
ATAAAGCTTTACGGAGCTACATCAAATAATCACGGTATTGCCGCTGTTTCAATCGACAATGGCCGTGAAACTTATGTTGATTTTTACTCTTCCAAGAGAGCGGACAATGTTTTGGTTTACACAAGTCCTGTGTTGAAACCTGGTCAGCATACTTTGAAAGTCCGTGTCACAGGCACTAAAAACTTCAAATCCAAGGGAACCAATATAACCGCCGACAGAGCCACTATTATTTCATATGATGCGGTTCAAAGCAACATAGCATTAAATAAAAGCTCATTCTCAGACAATGAGCAATCTGAAAATCCCGCCTATAATGGTAATGACGGAAACCTTTCAACCCGCTGGAGTGCTTCAGATGGCTCTGCTAATCACTGGTGGACGGTTGATCTCGGAGATATCTACAACATAAGCGGTTCCCAGGTTACATGGGAAAAGGCAAATAAAGTATACAAGTACAAGATAGAGGTTTCTCCCGATAATTACAACTGGACTCTTAAGGTTAATAAAACTAACAGTTACAGTAAGCAGCAGGTTCAAACCGACAGCTTCAGTGCCAATTCGGCCAGATATGTAAGGATTACCGTTACAGGCCTGGAATCAGGCTGCTGGGCCAGTTTATCCGAATTCAAGGTATTTGGCGGAAGAACAAATACCAATGTTGACACAAAAGCTCCTGCAGCTCCCGCCAGTCTTAAGGTAACGGCACCGGTCCCCAATGAAGCTGCTTTAAACTGGAATGCTTCTTATGATAACGTAGGAATAGCCGGCTATAAAATATACAGAAACGGCTATGAGATTGACGATATATCAAACGGCACATCCTACAGGGATAGAGGATTATCTGCCGGCACCACTTATGTTTACTCGGTAGTAGCATACGATGCGGCTGGTAATTATTCAAATCACAGTGAGTTTGCCTATGTGACAACTCCGCGTTCAAACGGCGACGATGACTCGTACGGAAATGGTAACGGACTTAAGGCCGAATACTATAACAATAAGGATTTAACCGACTTAAGATTTACACGTACCGACGGAACGGTAGATAATTACTGGAAAAACAGCTCACCTGACTCAAGAATAGATAAAGAGACATTTTCCATCAGGTGGTCTGGACAAATTCAACCACTGTATTCAGAAACATATACATTTTACACAACATCAGACGACGGCGTCAGATTATGGGTTA
>JAEVZU010000113.1 GCA_023392075.1 Bacillota bacterium
TTTTTGTTCCTCTGAGGAATTCCAATTCTTCTTCTAATTTTTTTAAGCCTTCGTAGGTTAAAACGACTTCTTTTGCTGACATTTGAAGCCCTCTCCTTTACCGTTAATTTTTTCTGCTAACCTAGCACAATTAAAAGCATCCTGTTATCTTATCTCCATAATCATGCTGTAATATCCATCATATTTCACAAATATAGAAAAAATTTTAAGCCATAGGTCAGCTATATTGCTAACTAATTATAAATTACATATAAAATAATGTCAAGAAGCCATTCACCAATATTTTACAGGCAATTATAGCCTATGCATCCTGTATAATCCAATATTATTATCCTTGGCATAAGTACAATTTTTACTCAAGATATATATTAGAATATGCATGGTACATTTTTTTAGACCTAACTTTACTAGTACAACATTCTGTATATTGGGTGCATAATTCGGTGCGAATTTTTCGGAGGACAAGGCGGAGGAAGAAGGAATAATTGCTTTATTCCAACTGACGACAACGCAGTCATCAGGAAAATTCGCCCAAAGGATACACCCTGAATATACCGAATATTGTACTAGTTTATATAAATCATGATGACGACAATTCCTTATCCTTCAGTATAACGTCATGAGCTCCGCCTTCCTTGATACTGGTAGCCGATACAAGTGTAAGTCTTGACTTTTGCTGAAGATCGAAAACCGAAAGTGCACCGCAGTTGCACATGGTAGATTTTACCTTGTGTATGGTGGTGTCAAGATTATCCTTGAGTTTTCCGGCATAAGGTACATATGAATCTACACCTTCCTCGAAGCCAAGCTTTGAGTCTCCGCCCATATCATATCTTTGCCAGTTTCTTGCACGGTTTGAACCTTCACCCCAGTATTCCTTAACAAAATTCCCGCCTACTTTTATTTTTCTTGTGGGGCTTTCATCAAATCTGGCAAAATATCTTCCAAGCATTACAAAATCCGCTCCCATGGCAAGTGCAAGTACAATATGATAATCATGTACTATCCCGCCGTCGGAACATATTGGAACATATATACCTGTTTCCCTGAGATATTCGTCCCTGGCAGCAGAGACCTCAATAACAGATGAAGCCTGTCCTCTGCCTATACCTTTTTGCTCTCTCGTGATACAGATTGAACCTCCGCCGATACCTACCTTTATAAAATCGGCTCCGGCATTTACCAGGTATCTGAAACCTTCTCTGTCCACTACATTACCTGCACCCACCTTAACTTCACCATTATAGGTCTCTTTTATCCATCTGATGGTGTCGGACTGCCATTCACTGTATCCGTCCGAGGAGTCAATACACACCACATCAACACCGGCATCAACCAAAGCTGGAACTCTTTCCTTGTAATCCCGGGTATTAATGCCTGCTCCGACAATAAGGCGCTTGCTTTGATCCAGTAATTCGTTTGGATTTTCCTTGTGACTGTCATAGTCTTTTCTGAATACCAGATACACCAGCTTTTGTTCGTTATCAATTATAGGCAGACAATTTAATTTGTGCTCCCAGATCATGTCATTTGCTTCTTTAAGAGTTATTCCTTCCTGTCCGTAAATCAATTGTGAAAAAGGAGTCATAAACTCATGAATTTTTTGATCCAATGATGCTCTGCTAAGCCTGTAATCCCTGCTTGTCACTATACCCACCAGCTTGCCGGTAGGTGTTCCATCCTCGGTAATTGCTATGGTGGAGTGGCCTGTTTTCTCTTTTATATCGACCACATCTCTGAGGGTATTGTCAGGACTCAAATTGCTGTCACTAACAACAAAGCCTGCTTTGTACTTCTTTACCTTCCTCACCATTTCAGCCTGGTTTTCTATTGTTTGCGATCCGTATATAAATGAAATACCGCCGCATTTTGCCAGTGCAATTGCCATATTGTTGTCCGAGACCGACTGCATTATAGCTGAGGCTACGGGTATATTAAGCTCTAAAGACGGTTTTTCTCCTGCTTTATACTTAACGACGGGTGTCTTTAAATCCACATTCCCGGGCATACACTCTTTTGTACTCAGGTTGGGAACCAGAAGATATTCACTGAATGTTCTGGATGGTTCACTATAAAAATAAGCCATTTTTCCAAAATCCTCCTTGATCGGAAATAAATATTTGTTATAAAATTATATAAATACCGGATACCGTTTTAACCGGCTCCAGCACCATTTATCATTATTTAAAAGGCAAATGGCTGTAATGATGCCATCTGCCTTATTCTTTATCCAACTTATTCGTATCCTTTAGTATTTATTCAAATACTTTCCTTGGTATATATTTTTTGAAGGACTCTATCATTTTGGGATGAGGCTCAAAAAACACCAGCACTTTATTCCCATCCTTCACGGTAGTAAGGAAATATACATCTGGGGAGTCCATGGCAGTAACAGCATTTATGCGCTTTTTGATGCTATCGGTATTATTGTTGAACTGCCCGCTGGTCATTTTTGCAACAACCTCAAAATCCTTGCAGTTTCCAGAAAAAACTCTCTTTCTTTTCCTTTGGGCTATTATCATATCTATGTCAAGATCACCGTTTGTTACAATATACTCATATTCAATGCTTCTGTTCCTGACAAAAACATATCCAAGATAGCCTATTCCCACTATTATTAATGGTGCAAAAGCCGACAGAAACGGTAATGAGCCTATAAACATTATAACAATTAGTGCAGATAAAACTATACTGGCAATTACCACACCGTCAACCACGGTTTTCTTACGCTTTACAATTTTCTCTAAAAATATATCCACGTAGACCCCTCCTGAGAAGTTTATTCTACACTCTAATAAACTTACTTTTAAGCTTAAGCTTTTTATACATAATAATAAATTACTGAAATAATATCAAGTATTATTTTTAGGATTTGTAATTAATTTTAAAATTATTTACAAATTTCATCCATTTGGAATTAAAAATAGCAAAAAAGAAATTATTAAATAGTTAAAACAAAAGAGGATGGCCTTTTGCTGCTCTGCCACCCTCTTTATTTTTATTTGGATCCAAGTAGTTTGGAACATCTGAAACGTATATTGCTCTGGAGAATTTAACCATCGGCAATATATGAAGTAGATGATACTGGCTACTAATACATGCCGCCCATTCCGCCTGGCATTCCACCTGGCATTGCCGGAGCTTCCGGTTCAGGTTTGTCGGTAACCAGACTTTCAGTTGTAAGAACCATGGATGCTATAGATGCCGCATTTTGAAGTGCATATCTTGTAACCTTTGCAGGGTCAACGATACCACTTTCTATCATATCAATATACTTTTCATTGAGAGCATCAAAACCAATACCCTTATTGCTTGCCTTTATCTTGTCAACTATGACTGAGCCCTCTAATCCTGCATTAGCTGCGATCTGTCTTACAGGCTCTTCCAATGCCCTCAATATGATCTGAACACCGGTCTTTTCATCTCCTGAAGTTGTTTCAAGTAATTTTGCAACATCAGGTATTACATTTATCAATACGGTACCACCACCTGCTACAATACCTTCTTCAACAGCAGCTCTTGTAGCAGCAAGTGCATCTTCTATTCTTAATTTCTTTTCCTTCATTTCGGTTTCAGTTGCAGCACCAACCTGGATTACAGCAACACCGCCCGACAACTTTGCAAGTCTTTCCTGCAGCTTTTCCCTGTCAAAGTCGGAAGTTGTGTCTTCAATCTGTGATTTGATTGAAGCAATTCTGTTTTTGATTTCCTGCTGGCTTCCTGCACCATCAACTACAATGGTATTTTCTTTCTGAACTATTACCTGTCTGGCTCTGCCAAGCTGAGTAATCTGAGTTTCCTTAAGGTCGAGACCCAATTCTTCAGTTATAACTTCTCCGCCTGTCAATATTGCTATATCACGGAGCATTTCCTTTCTTCTGTCACCGAAACCGGGAGCCTTAACAGCTACACAGGTGAAGGTTCCTCTTAATTTGTTTACGATAAGTGTTGTAAGTGCTTCACCTTCAATGTCTTCAGCAATTATTAACAGTTTCTTGCCCTGTTGAACTATCTGTTCGAGAATAGGGAGAATATCCTGAATATTTGTCAATTTCTTATCGGTAATAAGTATATATGGATCATCGAGAACTGCTTCCATTTTCTCGGTGTCAGTTACCATATAAGCTGAGAGGTATCCTCTGTCAAACTGCATACCTTCAACTACTTCAAGGTTTGTACCCATGGTTTTGGATTCTTCAACAGTTATAACACCGTCGTTGGTTACCTTTTCCATTGCATCGGCAATAAGTGTTCCTACTACATCATCATTAGCTGAAATTGTAGCAACTCTTGCGATGTCTTCCTTACCCTTGATTTTCTGGCTGTTATCCTTAATTCCGGCAACAGCTATGTCAACTGCTTTCTGTAAGCCTTTTTTCAATATCATTGGGTTTGCACCGGCAGCTACGTTTTTCATACCTTCTCTGATTATTGCCTGTGCTAAAAGAGTAGCGGTAGTAGTACCGTCGCCTGCAACATCATTGGTCTTTGTAGCAACTTCCTTAACCAGCTGTGCACCCATGTTTTCAAACTTGTCTTCGAGCTCTATTTCTTTAGCTATAGTGACACCATCATTAGTTATCAATGGTGCTCCGAATTTCTTATCTAAAACAACATTACGACCTTTAGGTCCAAGAGTTACCTTAACGGTATCAGCTAATTGATTAACGCCTTTTTCAAGCGCACGTCTAGCTTCTTCACCAAACTTTATTTCCTTTGACATGTTCTATTGCCTCCTTGTAATTAAATACTAATTTCTTCAAAAACCACAAGCAAGCTGCGCTTGCTTAGTGCAGTGTTTTTGGATATGCGAGGAGCGGTAAACTTTATTACGCTCTTTCTTTGACTCACATTTTATTCAACAACTGCAAGGATATCGCCTTGCTTCAATATTGTATATTCCTGTCCGTCAAATTTTACTTCGGTACCGGAATATTTGCTGGTAAGAACCCTGTCTCCAACTTTAACTTCCATTTTGATTTCTTTTCCGTCAACAACAGTTCCAGGACCAACAGCAACAACTTCAGCAACCTGTGGCTTCTCCTTCGCGCTGCCTGGCAACACTATTCCGCTCTTGGTAGTTTCTTCGCTTTCGAGCATTTTAATAACTACTCTATCACCTAATGGTTTTATCTTCATCGTTTTACCTCCTCGAATTTTTGTAACATTTGTTAGCACTCACTACTAACGAGTGCTAATTACATTTATTATATTATATATTGGCTAAAATATAATCAAACATCTTTTTTGAATAAAATTAGCTATATTCTGCCATATAACCCATTCTTGTTATTGATAGCTATAATTTTCTTCCAATTGCTCTGATTTTCTATACGATTTATATTTAAAAAACTTATTGAGCAATTTTTGCTCTGATTCTCTATACTATTCGTATTTAATAAATTTGTTTAGCAATTTTTGTATTGAAACAAATTCAGAATGATATGTTTAAAACCTTGAGCGCATCATTTAACAGCCCTGAAGTAATTTTATACTTGAGTATAATTTCCCCTTTATCCATTTCAATATGAAACAATCTGCAGTATGAATATTCCAATGCGGCAGAATACATAGCGTAGCTTCCGTTGATGGGCTCGATTGGTTGTTTTAAACCTTCGGCAGCATTATTCAATATACTGATTATCTCCTTTTTGTACAAACTGCTATACATTATTTCCCTGTTCTCAAGAGCACCTTCAATTACCGGTGCATATTTTTTTGGAAGTTTTACTTTATAGGGCTCATTATCCTTTAACAGACCATAATACTTGCCCGCATCGTATTTGAACTTTATGGGTTCCTGATTTACCAAGAATATATCTATATACTGTTTTATAACATTGTCCGTTATATCTGCCAGGTTATTCTCATCATTCATATAACGGACCCAACCTGCCAGCGATACATGATTTGCCGCACAAGTGTTTATTACTTCCGATAATTCTTGTGCTTTTGAACGTCTGCCGGTAATTATGTACGACAGCATTAAAACCGAATATATCAGCCGGTCACTGTACTCAACGGCGTATGTTTCTACAAACTTAATCAGTTCTTCGATTTTATTGAATATGATAAGCACAGTCGCAACACAAAGCAGCTCATTCCTGTTTTCTATGGGACGGTAAGGAAGAAGCTCCAGGGCACGTTTAAATGCAGCATTCTTTTTTGACCTTGACAAAAGATAAATATTCAGACAGTTTCCCCAAATATTTTCATTGTCAATAATATTTACGGTAGAATTGATATATTCCGCCCGGATAAACTGCTGCTTTTCCATCAAAACCAATGTCAGCAGATTTCTGGCCTCCAAATTGAGAGGATTTGACTGAATTGCTTTGTAGAGACAACCGGCAGCCTTTTCAGAATTATTTTCCTGAAGGTATTTCTGAGCTTTTTTAAGATTGATTGCAGATGTTTTTAGAAATTTGTTATTATGTGAGATTTCGCTGTACAGCTTTAAATAAAAGGCCATCTCTGAAATCTCGTAGCTGAATTCCCCTTCGGCATCAAAATAAAGATATTTGTCAAAATATTCGGCAGCTTTTTCATTGTTTCCCACTTCAAAACTATTGCAGCCCAGACCAAAAAAACAGTCGAACATTGTAGGATCAAAGTTTATCAATATGTCGTTGAACAGCCTGTTAGCTTCCCTGGGGCGTTGGAGTTCAGACAAAAAGCAAGCCATATTGAACTTATACTCACTGTTGTCAGGTTCCAGCACCAATGCCTTTGTTAAGTTCCGGTATGCCTCGCTTAGATTTTTTTTGTTGGCTAGTCTTAATCCCTTTGAAAAATAAAATTCAGGATTATTTCTATATTCATTTATGCTTAGGATATTATTTTTCACTTATCTACGTCCTTTTAATTCACCATATATATCTTCGAGAGTTACTCCTCTTTCAACCATTAAAACCATAAGATGATACATCAGGTCGGAAATTTCATATCTTATTTCTTCCCTGGACTTATTCTTGGCAGCTATGATTACCTCTGCCGTTTCTTCCCCGACTTTCTTTAATATTTTATCAAGGCCCTTTGTAAACAGGTAATTTGTATATGAACCTTCCTTAGGGTGAATTGTCCTGTCAACAATGACATCATAAACTTCCTGAAGTATTTTTGCAGAAATCTCCTCTTTCGCCTCCGGTGCCGCCTCTGTCCATTCACCGTCGGCAAGTGTTCTGAAAAAGCAGGTCTTATTACCGGTATGGCAGGCCGCATCAATCTGTTCGGCTTCAATGAGAAGTGTATCTCCGTCACAGTCAAGTTTTATGGACTTGACGAACTGGAAATGTCCTGAAGTTTCCCCCTTTATCCATAGTTTGCCGCGGCTGCGGCTGTAGTATGTGACTTTTCCGGTTTCCAGGGTTTTGTCAAAGGCCTCTTCGTTCATATATGCAACCATGAGTACTTCCTTTGTCTTATAATCCTGCGTAACAACCGGAATAAGTCCTTTATCGTCAAATTTAACTGCGTCCTTTAAATTTCCCACCATAACGCCTCCATACATTTTTATTCTTAATGCTTGTTTTATGTTCAATTTTTTCAGCCGGCCACTGCGCCGGAATGTTTCGCTGATTATATACACAACTATCTATTATAGTCTAGTTTCTATCCCATTACTACCCAAATATCTTTTTAAATCACGGATTTCCATTTCTCTGAAGTGAAAAAGCGACGCTGCAAGTACTGCATCGGCCTTGCCGTCAACCAGCGCCTCTTTGAAATGCTCCAGTTTACCTGCACCGCCCGAAGCTATTACAGGTATTTTAACATTCTCCGATATTGTTCTGGTAAGTTCGATATCATAGCCGTCCTTCGTACCATCCTTGTCCATACTGGTCAAAAGGATTTCTCCCGCACCGAGTTTTTCTGCTTCAATGGCCCACTGAACCGCATCTTTTCCCGTATTTACCCGGCCGCCGTTCAAATAGGTATCCCAGCCCGAACCGTCCGGCCGCGCCTTGGCATCTATGGCCAGCACCACACACTGGCTGCCGAATTTCCAGGCTGCCTCGGATATAAGCTCGGGCCTTTTAAGTGCTCCCGAGTTGACTCCGACCTTGTCGGCTCCGGCCTTGAGAATCTGTCTGAAATCCTCCACCGTCCTTATACCGCCGCCTACGGTGAATGGAATAAAAACCTGCTCGGCCACCCGGCTGACCACTTCCACCATTATGCTCCTGGCGTCGGAGGAAGCTGTGATATCCAAAAAGGTCAGTTCGTCGGCTCCGGCTTTATCATAGAAGGCCGCAGCCTCCACAGGATCTCCAGCATCTATAATGTTAACAAACTGAACACCTTTTACCACTCTTCCTGCGTGTACATCCAGACACGGAATAATTCTCTTTGTCAGCATATTAACCTCCATGAGCCACATTTGTGGCCACAAAATGCTATGTTAAGTAATTATCCTTTATCGCAATGTGGCGAATAAAGGAG
>JAEVZU010000023.1 GCA_023392075.1 Bacillota bacterium
GAGTATGGCAGTACAGGAAATCCACATCAGATACCTGGATTGATGGGAACCCGGCAAGTCTGACATACAATTCCGGAATTTATCAGATAAGACTCAGCGTTAAGGATATTGAAGGTGCATGGAGCAGCCCGTATATAGATTCAATTGATACCGTTAATGTTCCTCCGTCCATAAATGCTGCTCCCACAGCATACAGCGGCACAGGACCCGTTAACATAACAATTGCGGCTTCCGATAATGGTGAAAACGACTTCGCGTATATGCGCTATGCCATCACCGGCAGTACTGATTCTCCAGCCGCTTCACAGTGGGTAAAAGAGGCTGATGGAAAAAAGGAAAGAACAATTACCCTGAACACAGACGGTACATATTATTTGCACATGGAAGCCTGGGATAAAGCAGGACAAACCGGTAAAAACATGACCGGACCGTATACTATCAACAATGTAAAGGCCGGACAGTTTTTTATTACCATGATGCTGGATGTGGGCTGGAGAGACTATTACTTCAATGTCGGCAGCGGTATCGATGACAATCATGACGGGGTAATTGACCGGTATCCCAGAAAGTCAAATACCGATATCGGCACCATCAAAATGCCGATCAACTACTATGAGCTTGTTCCGTATCCAAGATACTCCGTTAAGGCCGGTTATAGAGTTAAAGGCAAAATTGATATTCAAGGAAAACCCGATGCGGCATATTTTAAAATAAGCTATCTGGTTAACGGTACAAGACACACTGATACCGTAAGGCTGACTAATAATTCCGGAGAAATCTACGTCTTTGAGTGGATAATACCGCCCGAAACAGATGACAGGTCCTTTGTCAGCTTTGATTTGGAAATGAGAAAGGGAGACAGTACCTACGGTAACGAGAAATGGATTGACATATGGGATCCAAGAAATACTTCCAGGATGGTGTTCTACATCAGAGGTAAGGCAATTGATGACATAATATATGTTCAAAGCCAGTAATCGCAGAAGCAATTTCAATAAATTCATCTATTCAAACATAAACATGAATAATCCTCCGTTGGGCGTTAAAAGGCTTCGGGAGGAATACTCTAGGTAGCTTTAGAGGTACTTGTTGCTGTACTTTCAAGCCTATTTACCCTGCTTTCCCTTGTATTGGTTGGTAAACTCAGGATTGTCCGGATTTTGAATGGCTGATTGTTCTGTTTTATTTTGTGCACTGGGTTTTGAAGTACCCTTGTTCTTTTTTCCTTTAAACATAAATAACTCCTTTAAGAAGAGATTTTCTGAGTGAATTTAGTAATATAATTTGTAAATAGCTAATTTTTATTCAAGACTTTCTCTTATCGACAATTAGTGTAAAATGTAAATATAAATATAAATAAATAAGCGGGGTATACCAAATATGTTTTTTAATAGAAAAGCAATACTATGTTGTTTTTTAATAATATCATTAATACTTGCAGGTTTTATTCCAATAAACAGCAGAAAGCTTACAGAGAATAAAATATACAGTAATACGGAGTTCAAATTCTCACTAAACTATCCCGAGAGTTGGTATTTTGTTGACGATTCGCTGCCTGAACAATTATACATATTTTTATCAAAGGAAAAATTCAACATCACGGAGAGTAATCCCGCAGCACTGGTGATTGTTGGATTAAAGGGTAAGAAAGGAATGCAATTCATAGAGGGTTATAAAAATAAATTTGATAAAAAGAGCATAGAATGCAAATCTTTTAAAGTAAATAAAGAGATAACTGCTGATAAATATTCTATTGAAGAAAGTGTTTATTATCTTCTATTCAGTTATAATGGTCAATATTATGTAACTATTTATAGTGCCGATAAAAAGCAGAATGTTGATGAGCTTGAAACTATTATTAAAACCATAATTATTAAAAAATAGCCGTAGGTGCCAATGACATTTATCTTGAACCCAAATTTTGTTTTTTTACATATTATGAAGTATGGAAATGCATTTTCCGTCAGAAAGTATGTAAATGAATAACCGAAGGGAGGCTTCAAGCCAGATATGTCGGAGGTAAGCAATCTGAAGCAGAATGGTCAGCATAAGAATTTTAACGGCTACGGCGGAATAGAAGCTCTTGAAAAATACGTAGCTTTTGAGCTCGGAACAGGCTGGGAACAAAAAAAGAGTAAAAATATAGAGGGGATTTTAAATTTCAAACAAACCATATTTGGTTCTGATGATCAGAACAACTGCACTTTAGCTTCCATAACCAGAATAATGAAATATTACTCGGATCAGGGACTTCAGGAGATTCCATCAGATATTAATGAATTATATGGAATAGTCAGGGAAATTGGAGTAAAGCATGGTTACGACCCTGCAAAATCAGGACTCTTGAGAGATTTATTCATATACACTCCTTTTGAAATAAAGATCATGGTCAGAGACACCTGGGAAAGATTCGGATATTTGCGGAGCAATTCAAAAAATATATATTTTAAAAAATTAAAGACAATTATAAACAGCGTAGATGACATGAATCCTGTACTGCTGAACATTGCCGGCGGTGATTATAAGGGGCACACAGTTACAGTCACAGGTTATAGAGTGTTCGGCAACAGCAGGGGGCAGCCTGATGACAGAACCTTTGTCCAGGTGTATGACGGCTGGAGTGAGGATATGAGATATATTGACTGGAGAAGGTTCGGAGTAACCCTGGCCAATGTAACCAGAATAATTTAGTTATTGAACTGCTGCCTTACACAGGTAGAGTAAGCCGGAATTCCCCGCTACAGGGATAGCTGGTAATGGTCGTTGAAAGAGTGAATTCATAAGAATTAATTAGAGTGGTACCGCGAGTTAGCTTCGTCTCTATACTGACTCTGTTAAATGGGTTGAACGCAATAATTCTGGAAAAGGTGAATGACAGCACACTTCAAGAACAACCCCCGCCGCCGGTGTTTCCAAGGGACACCGGCGGCGGGGGCAATAAATTCATTACAATTTTCCGGTTATGAACCAATCCATCAGTTTATAGCCTTCTCCGACAAAAATACCTGTCTTCCCGGCTTCTGCTTCATCATAGCACTGTGCCTCTGAAGCAACTTCCCGGGTGCTGTCATATATTATAAACGGAACAGGTTCGGAAGTATGGGTGCGCAGACTCAGCGGTGTGGGGTGGTCGGGGAGCACCAAAACTCTGTAATCCCTGTGCTTTTTCAGGCCTTCAAGAATGGGTGCGACAATCCTCTGGTCCAGATATTCAATTGATTTTACCTTGTTTTCAATTTCATATCTGTGTCCGCACTCATCAGGAGCCTCCACATGGACATAAACAAAGTCTTTGCCGCTGTCCAGTTCGGCTATTGCAGCGTTGGCCTTTCCGATAAAGTTTGTATGGATATTTCCTGTTGCTCCCTCTACATCAACGGATTCCAAACCTGCACAAAGGCCGATGCCTTTTAACAGGTCAACCGCAGATATCATGGTTCCGGACTTGCCGTACTTTTCACTGAAGGAGGCGAGAGCGGGTTTTCTGCCTTCACCCCAGAGCCAGATTGAATTGGCAGGCCTGAGCCCGCGGGCTCTTCTGGACAGGTTTACGGGGTGATCCTTCAAAATATCGTAGCTCTTTATCATTAAATCCAGCAGCATACCTGATTCTTCTTTTGGAAGATACCCGGTAACTTTTCTTTCCAGAATATCGTGGGGAGGAGTGCAGCCCAGTCCTGTTTTCCCGTTGCTCCACACCAGACAATGCCTGTAGCTTATGCCGGGATAAAAATTAATGCTTTCACTTTTTAAAGCTGTATTTACCGCTTCTATAAGTATCCGCGCCTCTTCAGTGGAGATTTCGTCCGAACTGTAATCGATCATGGTTTTGTCGGCATAGTCTGCCTCGTCTTCCGATAAATAAACCAGATTACAGCGAAGGGCTACATCCGTCGGCAGTAAATCTATACCCATACTGACAGCCTCCAGCGGAGAACGGCCGGTATAGTATATCTGGGGGTTATAGCCCATAACCGAAAGGTTGGCTGCGTCACTTCCCGGAGGGATTCCTTCAGGAATTGTCTTGACCAGACCTACGGTACCTTTTTTTGCAAGCATATCTATATTCGGCTTTTTTGCATATTGCAGCGGTGTTTTGTTATCCAATTCCTTCATGGGATAGTCTGCCATGCCGTCACCTAATACAACAACATATTTCATAGTAATCTCCCTATCTGCGGGAGATAAATGGATCCCCCGCATGACCTCCATAAAATTATTAACCCTTAGTTACCACCTTTGCCCAGGTGTCCTTTAAACCTACGGTCCGGTTGAAAATCAGCTTGTTTTCGGTTGAGTCGTTATCAACGCAATAGTAGCCCATTCTCAGGAATTGAAATCTGTCTCCTGGTTCAGCCTTTACAAGATCAGGCTCAACCATACAGTTCTCAATAATTTCAAGAGAATTCGGGTTAATATTTGCTCTGAAGTCTTTACCTTCTTCAACATCCTCGGGATCAATTTTCATAAACAAGTGATCATACAAACGCACTTCGGCTTTTGCGGCATGGGATGCCGATACCCAGTGAAGCGTACCTTTGACTTTTCTGCCGTCGGGTGAGTTTCCGCCTTTGGACGCAGGATCATAAGTGCATCTCAGTTCGGCAATCTCTCCGGTAGTCTCATCCTTTATCACATCCCGACAGGTTATAAAGTAAGTGTTCTTTAAGCGGACTTCTTTGCCCGGAGCCAAACGGAAAAATTTATTCGGAGGATTTTCCATAAAGTCCTCATGTTCAATGTATATTTCTCTGGAGAAGGGTAATTTTCTTGTACCCATCTCAGGATTTTCCGGATTGTTTTCAACATCAAACCATTCCACCTGACCCTCCGGGTAGTTTTCTATAACGACCTTTAACGGCCTTAATACTGCCATAACTCTTGATGCGCTGAAATTCAGCTCATCTCTTATACAGTGTTCCAGCAGTGCAAAGTCAACCAGACTGTTGTTTTTTGCAACACCTATTTTTTCACAGAAGGTTCTGATTGAGCCCGGAGTATACCCGCGTCTTCTCAGTCCTGAAATAGTAGGCATTCTGGGATCATCCCAGCCGTTTACGTATTTTTCGTTTACCAGTTGAAGAAGTTTACGCTTGCTCATCTGAGTATATGCCAGATTCAAACGTGCAAATTCAATCTGCCTTGGCTTTGCAGGCAGATCAATATTCACCTTGACCCAGTCATAAAGAGGTCTGTGATCCTCAAACTCAAGGGAGCAGAGGGAGTGGGTAATACCCTCCACAACATCCTCAATGGGATGGGCATAATCATACATGGGGTAGATGCACCATTGATCTCCGGTCCTGTGGTGATGTGCTCTGAGGATTCTGTATATGACCGGATCCCTCATGTTTATATTTGGGGAAGCCATGTCTATTTTAGCTCTTAACACCTTTGAACCGTCGGCAAACTCACCGTTTTTCATCCTTTCAAACAAATCCAGGTTCTCTTCCACAGATCTGTCCCTGTAAGGACTGTTTTTGCCGGGCTCGGTGAGAGTTCCCCTGTGTTCACGTATCTGCTCTGCGGTCAGATCACAGACAAAGGCTTTTCCGTCCTTGATAAGTTTAACTGCACAGTCATACATAACACCGAAATACTCCGATGCATAAAACATATTGTCCCAGTCGAACCCGAGCCATTTCACATCCTCCTGAATGGACTCCACGTATTCCACGTCTTCCTTGCTGGGGTTTGTATCATCGAATCTAAGATTGCATTTACCGCCATATTTGAGAGCGGTGCCAAAGTCAATGCATATAGCTTTCGCATGGCCTATATGAAGATAACCGTTAGGTTCGGGCGGGAATCTTGTTCTTATAATATTATCCGGTACCCTCCCGGCGGTCAGATCCTCATCAATAAAGTCATATATAAAGTTTGAGGGTACTGAGTTCTCTTCTTCACTTGCCGGATTGTTGATAATTTCGTCAGCCATAGTTTTACCTCCATATATATTTGATATATAAAATTTTTTGACTGTTTGATTAGCATTTTACAGTATATAGTGTTTATTATCAGCAGCTTTTCAGCTTCTCGATACCAATTCTGATTCTCTTGAGGGTTTCCTCTTTTCCAAGAATATCAGCTATTTCAACAGCACCGCCGGGAGTAACCGCCTTACCTGAAACAGCGGTTCTTATAGGCCAGAGCATAAGACTGTTTTTAATACCGAGAGCTTCAATATGTGCAAACAGTACTTCATGTATAACATCAAAATTCCAGTCGCTTATAGCTTCCAACACGGGAAGTGCTGAATTCAGACTTTCCAGTGAATTCTCAAGTGTGGTTTTGCTCTTCTTGTGAACATACATCTGTATATCATAATCAGGGAGCTTATCAATAAAGTCGATGGTTTCGGGTATGGTGGTCAGAACCTCCGTCCTTAACTGCAGCAGCCTGCTGAGCTTCATGGTATCAATATTTTTGTTGGTTATGGCTTTTTCATAATATGGAAGAGCCAGTTTGTGGAACTCTTCTACCGGCATTTTTCTGATATATTCACCATTCATCCAGGTAAGTTTGTTTATATCAAAAATAGCTGGTGATTTGCTGATCCCCTTGATGTCGAAAACCTCTTCCAATTCCTTAAGAGAATAAATCTCTCTTGTATCTCCGGGACTCCAGCCGAGAAGAACGACATAGTTCACTATCGCCTCAACCAGATAACCCATGGAAACAAGATCCTCAAAGGAGGGATCTCCGGCTCTCTTGCTGAGTTTTTGCCCTGAAGCCTTCAATATTAAAGGAACATGTACATAGGTGGGAGTATCCCAGCCGTACGCCTGGTACAAAAGATTGTATTTAGGTGTGGAGGCCAGATATTCATTACCTCTTACAACATGGGAAATAGCCATCTGGTGGTCATCTATAACATTGGCAAAGTTATAGGTGGGAAGTCCGTCTGTCTTTATCAGGATCTGATCGTCAAGCTCGCTGTTGTCCACCGCAATTGTTCCGTAAACGGCATCTTCAAAGCTGGTAGTACCTGTATCGGGCATTTTTTGTCTGATTACATAAGGTTCGTTATTGGCAAGCTTTTGTTCGATTTCTTCCCTGGAAAGCCTGAGACAGTGACGGTCATATCTGTGACCGCGGCCGGCAGCCTCCTGTTCTTCCTTCAGGGAGGCAAGCCTTTCCTTGGAACAGAAGCAGTAATATGCCCCGCCTAAATCAACCAGCTTTTTGGCATATTCCAGATACATGTCCTTTCTTTCACTTTGAACGTAGGGACCGTAATCTCCGCCGATATCAGGACCTTCATCATGAACAAGGCCGGCAAGCTTTATAGTCTTGTAAATAATATCAACCGCACCTTCAACAAAACGTTCCTGATCAGTATCCTCTATTCTTAAAATAAACTTTCCGTTTTCTTTTCTGGCTATCAAATATTCATACAGTGCGGTTCTCAAGTTACCGATATGCATGTAACCGGTTGGACTTGGTGCAAATCTGGTTCTGGTTTGCATAGTATCTAGCTCCTTTCCGTATTATAGTATTATTTTTATAAGAACAAAGGTGGCATAACCACTTTTGTTTTTGCCGGATATAACAAAAAAACCCCCCGTCCATATGCAGGACGAAAGGTTCAACTTCCGCGGTACCACCGTGCTTGGCAAAGCCCACTTTACAGAACGGCCAAATAATAATCAAAAACACTATTATTTATTCATTCCTTTCTCTATAACGGGAGTAAACCGTCAGGCTTACTTCATTTAATGTCAAATCCACCTTGATTCGCTTAAAATCCTTGGGTATTTGATTGATAAATGTTTCTTCAGCCCGAAGCTCGGATACCTGTTTCCATCAGTGTTCTTGCCGGATTTCCACCATCTCCGGCTCTCTGCAGGTCAATTGCCGTGCAAATTGACTTTAAAGAACTTAAAGAAGTACTTATTATCGTCATTGCTAATAATTAATAGGTTGTTCTCTATTATATTATTTTAAAATAATATGTGTCAAGGTTTCAATGAATTTAATAGTATTCTGAAAAGAAATCCAGTGGTCTGTAATATCTAAAATGTATATTGCCACCACCAGTTACTTCAGTAAATCAAATATTCCCTGAAACCCTTTTTCGTTAAAATTTATCATATCCTTGAAGCTGTCCAGTTCGTCTTTGACAATATCATTCAGGAGACTTTGTCCCAGAACTTCAACAGGAGCCAGGTCATCGGTAAATACCAGCCCGGATTCGGTAACTTCCTGAATATTTTCCCGCACATATTGTGAAACCCTTTGAAGCGGATTCTGATTGTCAAACTTACCTGTATTAATGTCAAAATTATTGACCATATCCTTATCATTTGAGGCAAATAACATAACATTGGTGGTACCGGTTATATCACAGGTATAAACTTTGTTCATTACACTTTTTACAGTTTGACTGAGATACTGGTTTATAGGATTATCACCCTTTGACTTCATATTTATATTCAGTATGATCACACCTCCCGGCTTAAGGTGACCGGATACTTCGGTAAAAAACTCCTTTGTTGTCATGTGAAAAGGTATGGTTATGTCATGGTAGGCATCCACCATTATTACATCATACTCCCTGCAGTTCCTGTCCGATAGAAAAGTACGGCCGTCGGTTTCATAGACAGTGGCCTCATCCTCGGTTACTCCAAAATACTTCTTAGAAAGCTCCACAATTTTTGGATCGATTTCAACCGCATCGGTTTTTACATTTTTATAATATATCTTGGACTGTTTGGCATATGTACCCGTACCATTGCCAAGTATAAGCAGGTCCAGGTTTTTGTCCGGACTGAAGTCCTTTATAAACTGCGGTGCCATAAGCGCATAGTCATAGTAGAGACCGGACAGCTTGTTGTCCTTTCTGTATACCGACTGAACCCCAAAAGCTACGTTTGTTGAAAGATAAACTGCCTCGTCGTCCTCCGAGACCTGGAGATAATTATAAATCGATTCGTCTTCGAGGATACAGTCCTTCCAGAAAGCATATGAGTTGGACAGGGGGAGGAAAATCAGTACAAAAACCAATAAAGAACTGATTATAACTTTAATGGGTCTTATCTTCTTAATTAAGAAATAACATAGACATATCAGATTCAATATCAAAGAAAACAGCAAAAAGGTTTTATTTGTTCCAATATAAGGAATTGTAACAAATGTAGGTAAAAATGTTCCTATAATACTTCCGATGGTATTCATGGCATAAATCTTACCGGTGGTTTTGCCTGCATTTTCAAGATCGGTCACACCCAGCTTCACCAAATATGGAGAAACCATGCCAAGACCTATCAATGGAACCGAAAACAGAACAAGACAGGATATTGCAGTACCTGTAACCAACAGATCATTTGAGAAGAACAATGCCAATAATCCGGTAATAGCTATGATAGCATATTTGCCGATAAAGGGAATGACTGCAATCCACAGGGCGGCACCCCATATAATCATGTACAATTTGTTAAGGCTGTTATTTTTGTCGGCCGATCTGCCGCCCAGAATATTGCCTATGCTTAAAGAAATCATTATCAGACCTATTATAACAGTCCAAATAATCTGAGATGTTCCAAAGGTTGGGGCCAATAATCTTGAAATACTTAGTTCAACCGCCATTACAGACATTCCGCAAAAAAACGAGGTTGCGTACAAAAGCAGCTTTTTTTCCATGAGTTCTTTTTCCTGTCCTTTCGTAAAGTAGATTATAACGCATAGGTTCAAAAGAACGTTTCACGTTCTTGGAAATTTTTCGGTTGTAGAAAAATTTTCTTGCCTTATGCGCGGTCAACGAGGCAAAGGTACGCTTGGAGATGCTCCTGAATATGTTCACCGCCCGAAAACCAGAGAGGTGCCCGCCACCTGTAAAGGTAGGGAACATGTATTATTGCCTCATTATATATAGTTTATATCATAATGGTTTATTTGTGAAATGGTTATTTTTAAGCTTGGGATACATTTATGTATCTGAGAACATACAATACAGTATAGTATAGGTTAGTTAGGTACTCCGGTTTGGATTACAGGAGGAAACATTATTATGAGGTTTGACGAAATATTCACGCTAATGAAGGAATTAAGAACACTTTGGGAACAGCATGTTATGTGGACCAGGCTTACAATTCTCAGCATGGTTGAAAATATACAGGATGTGGAACTGGTGACGGCAAGGCTGCTCAGAAATCCGGCGGATTTTGCGGCTGTACTGGCCCGATTTTATGGAAAACAAAAGGCCGAAATTTTCAGAAGACTTTTTACAGAGCATTTAACCTTAGCCGCACAGCTGGTACAGGCGGCCAAGGAAGGAAACAATGCAAAGGCGGATCAGGCGGAAAGGGAATGGTATCACAATGCAGGGCAGATAGCGGAATTTCTGGCATCAATAAATCCATTCTGGTCAAAGAAGGAATGGCTTAACATGCTGAATGAACACTTGAGACTTACAAAGGCTGAAGCGGTGGATTTTATTACAAAGCAATATGCAAATAGCATTGCTACTTATGATGAAATTGAAAAACAGGCTTTAATGATGGCTGACATGATGTACGAGGGAATTGTAAGACAGTTTAGTTTGTCCAGATAATACCCTCATAGAGGGTATTATGCCAGGTGTAAAAAAATTAATATGGAACTGAATAAAAGCGGCAAAGTCTTTGCTGCTTTTTTGTATTCTGTCATCATACATGCTGAATGTAGATTATCAATTGTTCAATCTGGAGAATTTGCATAATTAATCAAAGCAAATCCTATGAAATTTAATCTTGTATACAATGAACAAGTTGTATATAATAAAAGTGGTGAATATACTTGGTTTCAGGTTATATGACCAGGTGATAAAATAAAATGCATTAATTATTGAAATACTTTAAATATTGAAAGGTTGAAATATTTGTGTAAAGAAACCCGGAATTTGAAACTAATATTTAAAGCTTATTTATTTTAATTCAAGTAATATTGTCTGGACAAGAAAGGGGACTAGTAGAATGAATTTTTTAGAGCAGATTGTGAGCAGAGCAAAAAGTGATATCAAAACAATAGTACTTCCCGAAAGTACCGATATCAGAACCATAAAAGCTGCAGCAATGATTCAGAAACAGGGAATAGCAAATATTATTCTCATTGGCAACAAGGATGAAATAAAGAAGTTGGCAGGGGATTTGGACATTTCAAAGGCTCAGATTGTAGACCCTGCTGATTTTGATAAATTTGACGAGTATGTAAATACTTTGTATGAGTTCAGAAAAGCCAAGGGAATGACAATAGAGCAGGCAAGGAAATTATTAAGTGAAAACGTGCTGTACTTTGGTATAATGATGGTAAAAATGGGTGCCGCAGACGGAATGGTTGCCGGAGCGATAAACTCGACGGGAAACACTTTGAGACCTGCACTGCAGATATTAAAAACAGCTCCCGGAGCAAAGCTGGTTTCAGCCTTCTTTATAATGGTTGTTCCAAACTGTGAATACGGTGAAAACGGAGTATTTGTGTACGGTGACAGCGGACTTGTTGAAAATCCCAACGCCGAAGAACTTTCAGAAATCGCAATCGCTTCTTCAAAATCCTTCAAGAGTCTTGTTCAGGCTGAGCCTGTGGTGGCAATGCTTTCTTATTCAACCTATGGAAGTGCAAAAAGTGAATTGACAGAAAAAGTTGTTGAAGCAACAAAGCTTGCTAAAGAAAAGGCACCGGAACTTCAGCTTGATGGTGAACTGCAGGCAGATGCTGCCATAGTTGCTTCCGTCGGACAGTCAAAAGCTCCCGGAAGTTCCGTTGCAGGTAAGGCAAACGTTTTGATATTCCCTGATCTGAACTGCGGAAACATTTCATACAAACTTACACAGAGACTTGCAAAGGCTGATGCCTACGGTCCGATAATCCAGGGACTTGCAAGACCTGTAAACGACCTTTCAAGAGGCTGCAGTGCGGAGGATATAGTTGGAGTCGTGGCTATTACCTGTGTTCAGGCACAGAATATGTAAATATATTCCGGTATGAGATTTTGATTAATCAAAAATATTTAAAAACCAAATAATAAATTAGGAGATGAAATATAAATGAAGGTTTTAGTTATTAATGCAGGTAGTTCTTCATTAAAATATCAGTTGATTGATATGACCAATGAAGCAGTTCTTGCCAAAGGACTTTGTGACAGAATAGGTATCGAAAATTCATTTATCAAGCAGTCAAAGGGAGACGAGGAAGCAGTAGTAATAAATAAAGTCCTGAAGAATCATAAAGATGCAATTGCGGCTGTTATAGCTGCTCTTACCGATGAAAAGATAGGTGTAATAAAGAGCATGTCTGAAATTTCAGCAGTTGGACACAGAATAGTTCACGGTGGAGAAAAATTCAACAGCTCTGCAGTTATAAACGAAAATGTTATGGACGCTGTTAGAGAATGTATTGATATAGCTCCTCTTCACAACCCGCCGAACATAATAGGCATTGAAGCATGTCAGCAGATAATGCCTGATGTTCCCATGGTTGGAGTTTTTGACACAACCTTCCACAGCTCAATGCCTGATTATGCATATCTTTATGCTATACCTTACGAGCTTTATGAGAAATATGGTATAAGAAAATATGGTTTCCACGGTACATCACATAAATATGTTTCCGAAAGAGTTGCCGACTTGCTCGGGAAGCCGTTAAGTGAATTAAAGATCATTACCTGCCACCTTGGCAACGGATCAAGTATCTGTGCCGTAAACAAAGGTAAATCAGTTGATACTTCCATGGGCTTTACACCGTTGCAGGGGCTTGCAATGGGTACGAGAAGCGGAACCATTGATCCGGAGGTTGTCACTTATCTGATGGAAAAGGAAGATCTTACCGTCAAGGGTATAAGCACGTTGTTAAACAAGAAATCAGGTGTCCTTGGTGTATCGGGTGTAAGCAGCGACTTCAGAGATCTCCACACTGCTGCTGAAGAAGGAAACAAGAGAGCACAACTGGCTCTTGAAATATTTGCTTATGGTGTTAAAAAGTTTATAGGTGAATATATTGCAGTTATGAACGGTGTGGATGCAATTGTATTTACAGCCGGCATAGGAGAGAATAACTCTACTATAAGAACTCAAATTCTTGATAATATGGACTTCCTGGGAATAAAAATTGACCCTGACAAAAATAAGATCAGAGGCAGGGAAATTGATATCAGTGCGCCGGATGCTGCGGTTAAAACCTTTGTTATACCTACCAACGAAGAACTTGCCATTGCAAGGGAAACCATGAGACTTTTGAAATAATTTCTACATTAATATATAGATATCGGAATATTGGTAATAATAAGAATATACTCAACCTTTTAGTTGTTACAGACAACTAAAAGGTTGAGTATAAATTTGATCAGACTGAATGTAAATCCGTGGGATCAAAAATGATTTAAATTTAACGGAATTGAATTATTGACAAAAGAGGTATTAGTTAGTATAATATCAGTTGTCGGTTTTTAAGAGGTTACTAATGAGAGTTAATGTGTCTGATATTATTAAAACTGAAGGGGCCGGAATAAACGTCAATTTTAGTGATGATTTACCGGGATTACGGGAGTATGATACTTCAGTAGAATTTAAACCTTCTTTTGAGTTCACAGGGCGCATCGTTAATTTGGGTGGCCTGTTAAAACTAAGTGGTGATCTTCATTTTGAATTTAGTGCGAATTGTCTCAGGTGTTTGAAACAGGTTCATACCGTTTCCGATATCTGGATAGAAGAGAGCTTTGTCGAGGTTTCCAAATCCGATGATGTTGATGCATATACATTTGAAGGTAATGTTGTGGACATTGATAAGCCACTTATGGACAACATAATCCTTGCACTGCCCATGAAAACAATCTGCAGTGAAGATTGCAAAGGCTTATGCAAGACATGTGGTACCAATTTGAACATAAAAAATTGTAATTGTGATGAACACGAAATAGTAGACCCAAGAATGGAAATTCTTAAAGATTATTTCAAGTAGGTTTCTACTAGAAATAATTAAATAATAAAGTATGGTTTTCAAGGGAAATAGCATCTTGAAAAATGTAGGGTTTATTATTTGATTATTTCTTAATGGTTGCATTATAGTAGGGAGGTGTTATTGATGGCAAATCCAAAACGTAGATGGTCCAAGGCAAGAACAGGTAAGAGAAGATCCCAGTGGAAGCTGGCATCGCCAACTCTGGTAAGCTGCCCACAGTGTCATGTTTTCAAGCTGCCTCACAGGGTATGTGGTGAATGTGGAT
>JAEVZU010000188.1 GCA_023392075.1 Bacillota bacterium
GAGGATTCACTTCGGTTATGATAGATGGTTCACACCATTCCTTTGAAGACAACATTGCATTGACAAAACAGGTTGTTGAATATGCCCATGCAAGAGGAGTAGTTGTTGAAGCTGAATTGGGAAGACTCGCAGGTATTGAAGATGCTGTCAATGTATCAGATGCAGATGCAGCATTCACAAAGCCTGATGAAGTTGAAGAATTTGTTACCAAGACAGGTGTTGACTCTTTGGCAATAGCTATCGGAACAAGCCACGGTGCATACAAATTCAAGCCGGGACAGAAACCACAGCTCAGATTTGATATATTGGCAGAAGTTGAAAAAAGACTTCCCAAGTTCCCAATAGTTCTCCACGGTGCATCATCAGTTATTCCTGAGTTTGTTGAAATGATCAACAACAACGGCGGAAAAATGCCCGATGCTATAGGTATTCCTGAAGAAATGCTCAGAAAGGCAGCAGCAATGGCTGTTTGCAAAATCAACATTGACTCTGACCTGAGACTTGCAATGACAGGCAGCATCAGAAAATATTTTGCTGAAAATCCAGGCCACTTCGACCCGAGACAATATCTCAAACCAGCTAGAGAAGCTATAAAGGGACTTGTTAAGAACAAGATCGTTAACGTTCTCGGTTCAGACGGCAAGGCTTAATGGGAATATAATCCAAATATAATAAACAGCTTCTGAACTTCGGGTTTGGAAGCTGTTTATATATACTTTTTCGGCCGTACATTAAAAAAAATATTGTTTATTACCTTATCTACAATATAGAAAATCAGTTAAGGTATTTGCAATATTGGTATGGAGGGAAAAATAATGAGATATCCAACAATTGACGAGGCCGAGGTAATTTTGAACGAGGCCGCAAAAATGAATCCGGGAGAATGGGTGGCACACAATCAGGTAACTGGATTATGTGCAAGCATGATTGCAGGCAATTGTGCAGGGATGGATGAACAAAAGGCATTTGTGCTCGGGCTTTTGCATGATATCGGACGAAGGTTCGGCAATAGTGATTTGAAGCATGTTATTAACGGATATAAGTTTATGCTTGAAAAAAGGTATGATGATTGTGCAAGAATCTGTCTGACTCATTCATTTCCATACAAGGATATCAGCTGTTATAACGGAGAAAATGATTGCTGTATTGAAGAAAGCAATTTTATTCAAAATTACATAGCTGCTGTTGAGTATGATGAATATGACAAACTGATACAGCTGTGTGACGCTATGGCATACCCGGCCGGTCCGTGCCTGATGGAAAAAAGGCTTGTTGATGTTGTCATGAGAAAAGGTTTCAATGAGCTGACAATTCCAAAGTGGAAAGAGTTCTTTAAAATAAAGACACATTTTGAGGAAAAGATGAATTGTAAATTGGAAGATTTATTTCAATAGCCTATTATTATATAAGTTTATTCAGCTTCTTAAGCCTTCTGAAGGCTTAGGAAGCTTTTTTGCTTATATCGGGATATGTTGAAGCCAGACGGCTGGGAAAGTAATTTTTTACAAGTAAGATAAAATTCTCAATAATAGAAAACAAAATTCATTATTTTATATTAAAAAAATATTAAATATTCTGAGATTTGTTGAGATATAGGGTCGAATTGTTTATATTTATAGTAGAAATATATTATGGGTATTTTTAACTATTTGATTTTTATGATTAATGACGTGGGGGTAAAAATGAGAAAAAAAGCGGGAGTAGTTTGTCTT
This sequence comes from Bacillota bacterium, assembly GCA_023392075.1. Classification (GTDB taxonomy): domain Bacteria; phylum Bacillota; class Clostridia; order Acetivibrionales; family DSM-1351; genus Ruminiclostridium. The sequence goes on from JAEVZU010000188.1 coordinate 1,713, forward strand.
TTACTTGTTATTTTGATGCTTTTTCCGGTAGTGGGGTACAAGGTGTTTACAGAACAGGAGTATCCGGGAAATGTGACAAATGCACAGGAAATAGCTGCAGTTGAGGATATGCGAGGAGTATGGATTGCGTCGGTAAGCAATATTGACTTTCCCTCCAAGCCTGGACTAAGTGCGGAACAGCAAATGAAAGAGCTCGATGCGATTGTGGATAATGCCGGGTACATGGGGTTAAATGCCATATTCTTTCAGGTGCGTCCCACAGGAGATGCATTGTACAAATCATCAATTTTCCCATGGTCCGCTTATTTGACAGGCAAGCAGGGAAAGGCAAATGACAAGGGTTTCGATCCGTTGGCATATATTATAGAGCAGGGACATAAAAAGGGCATACAAATACATGCATGGCTGAATCCTCTCAGGCTTTCAATGGGCACAACTTCAAAACCTGATAAAAATGTGGAGGTTTTATCAGCCGGACATCCTGCCAGAAAAATAGCCAATGCAGTAGTGGCGGCAGGCAACGGCAAGCTATATCTGGATCCGGGCTCACCGGAAGCCATAAAGCTTATTACTGACGGAGTTGCTGAAATTCTTAAAAATTATGATGTTGACGGTATTCATTTTGATGATTATTTTTATCCGTCAAAAAGTGAATGCAACGGTAAGGACTTTAATGACAGCAAATCCTACGAAAAATACAAGGGTTCCTTCACCAACAAGGATGACTGGCGCAGAAACAATATAAATACACTGGTAAAGAGTACATACGACACTGTAAAAGCAATAAAACCCCAGGCTCAGTTTGGAATCAGTCCGTTTGCAATATGGTCCAACAAGGATAAAAATGCAGAAGGTTCAGATACACAGGGCGGTATATCAACATATTACGATCACTATGCCGATACAAAGAAATGGGTAAGGGAAGCATACATAGATTATATAGCACCTCAGATATACTGGAATATAGGCTTTAAAATTGCAGATTATTCGGTAATTCTGGATTGGTGGAAGAACGTATGCAGCGGCAGCAATGTCAAATTATATGTAGGACATGCCGCTTACAAGATAAATGATTCCTCACAGGCAAACGAGTGGCTTGACCCGTTGCAGATACCCAAGCAGATTGCAATGAACAGAGACAGCAAAGCTGTCAGCGGAAGCATATTCTACGGATATTCGAATCTGAAAGCAAATGTGTTGGGAATCAAGGACAAACTGAGAGGAATATATGTGGCCGGCAGGGAGGCTGGCAGTACGGTACCCGAAGACCGTCAGCTTTATATTGCCGCTCCCGACAACGGGTATAAAACCTCCTCTTCAAAGGTGAGCATAATGGGAAGTTGTGACCCGGACCAGCCGCTGTACCTGAACGACATTGAGATAACTCCGTCGGAGGATGGGTATTTTACGGTTTATCAGGAGCTGCAGGTTGGGGAGAACAAACTTGTTTTCAAGCACAAGGGTAAGGAAACAGTATTTAAAATAACAAGAACGGCTGCTTCATCATTTGCACCATATCAGATGAACAAGCCGGGCTTCAGGTCCGGATATTTTTCACCGGTTGCGTCCATGACTATGAAAACAGGCCAGAAAATCGACTTTTCCTGTGTAGCGCCCACCGGAGCGAAAGTATGGGTGGAGATAGGAAAATACAGGGTCGAGCTTGCCAATGCCGGTGACATGGATTCCAATGGAGGAGCAATCACCCCGGCAAGATATAAAGGAACCTTTACTATGCCTGCAGTATCGGGAAGTCAGAAAATACTGAATCTTGACAAGCCCGTTTTTGTCATGGAATACCAGGGGCAAAAGATAACGAGTAAACAGAACAATACTCTCAGCATTCAATCCGACAAGTATTATAAATATGCCCTTGTCAGCACTTCCGAGGCCGAAGCCGTGGCAAGGTCGGGACCATCGTCGGATCAAGCCAGGGTTACTCCGTTAATAAACGGTGCGGTGGATTACATCGTAGGTGAGCAGAACGGTTATTATCTGCTGAAAAGCGGTGTCTGGACCGACAAGAAATATGTTAAGACAGTGAATGACAAACCTCTTGCCTCCAACAAAATATCCTCTGTAAATGTAAAGGATAATGGAAGCTATACCGATATTACTTTTAAAATGCCTGTCAATATGGTATTTGGTATAGAAGCATCGCCATCGGCAGTAATTTTGAAAATATACGGTACGACAGGTATTAGTGCAGGGGCGGCAGCGCCGGGAGCAGCCATTTTCAAATCCATAGATTATATGGCAGTCGACGGTGCGGCTCAATACACCTTTAATTTGAAGTCACCTGACAACTATTTCGGGTATTATGCCCAGTATAAAAACGGAGCACTTGTTTTATCACTTAAGAACGCACCAAAGATTTCGGGCACCGGAAGCAAACCGCTGACAGGCCTGAGAGTTTTACTCGATGCAGGTCATGGCGGAAGTGAAACAGGAGCCATTGGACCTCTTGGAAAATACGGCCTGTATGAGAAACAGATCAATCTGGCTATTACTTTAAATACCAGAAAATATCTGCAAAACTTGGGTGCTGCCGTTATTATGACCAGAACAAACGACAAGACTGTCAGCCTCAATGAAAGAGCAAATTTGATAAGAAAAGAGAAACCGGATATAGCGGTTTCCATTCACAACAATTCCATGGATGTGACTGCAGACTACACTAAGCACGTAGGTTTGCTGGTATTATATTCGAAGGATAGTTCAAAAGCTGCGGCAGGTTTTGTGAAGGATTCATTGGTAGCGGACCTGAAGCGCAACGATGGAGGGTATAGATGGCAGAGTCTTTCGGTATGTACTGTTACTCAATCTCCTGCCATATTGATTGAAGGCGGCTTCATGTCAAACCCTGCCGAGTACCAGTGGATGTCCAATTATGATAACCAGGTACAAATAGCTAATTCCATAGGCAAGGCAATACAGGATTGGGCCGTAAAGAACACAAGATAGGTTTGCCGACAAAGCCTCTATAAAATAAAAAAGTATAACAGATTAAATCCACGTCAATAATGAATTGAGAGTGGATTTTTTTTATTCCATTCAGTGCATCATATGAATCAATGGAGGCTTGAATGGTCAAAGTAGGAATACCGAGAGGTTTATATTATTATAAGTTTTCTACTCTGTGGGAAAACTTTTTTACAGAGCTGGGAGCAGAAATTGTAATTTCCGATAAAACCAACAAAAACATATTATTGGAGGGTGCCAATAACTGTGTTTCAGAAGCGTGCCTTCCCATAAAGGCATATTATGGCCATGTAATAAATCTGCTTGGAAAAGCGGACTTTATTTTCCTGCCGCGTTTTACCAGTATTTCAAGAAAACAGTATATCTGCCCGGAAGTTGCCGGGGTACAGGATATGATAAGAAATTCAATAAAATTGATGCCCAGGATCATAGATACTGAAATCAATCTGAGGAAGAACGATAAAAATTCCTGGCTAGCCGCACAGTATACCGGTGAATTTATAACAAAGGATAAACAAAAAATAAAAAATGCTTATAAAAACGCATTGGAGGCATATAGAAATGAAAGGCAGGTCATGAAATCCGGAGTATTGACGGATGAGTTCAAGCAGGAAATAGGCTCAATGCCACTGCGGGTTATTCAAAAACGCAGTACCAATATTACGGTTGCTGTTTTGGGACATTGCTATACGGTTTATGACAGCTTTATAAACATGGAATTGCTGAGAAAGCTGAGAGATTACGGAATTGGAATCGTAACGCTGGACATGCTTGATTACCGGGAATCAAAGGAAAAATGCAGGGAACTTGACAAAATGCTGTTTTGGGATTATGGAACCCGGGCATATGGAGGAATCATTCAGCTCATAGAAAATGGAGGAATAGATGGAGTTATTGCCATAACTTCCTTTGGCTGCGGAGTTGACAGTTTTGTGATAGAGCTGGTTGAAAAGAAAATAAGGGAGGAATGTGATATTCCATTTATGAAACTGGTTTTGGATGAACATTCTGCTGAAGCCGGCTTCTGTACCAGGCTGGAGGCATTTGTTGATATGATCGTGAGGAGGGGTACCCGTGAAAATAACGTTTCCTCATATAGGTAATACCTATATTACAGCAAAATCCTTTTTGGATGATTTTGGTTCAGAATATGTGGTTCCGCCCTTTAATACAAATAAGACGCTGGAACTGGGATCAAAATATACTTCTGAGTCACATTGTCTGCCCTTTAAACTTTTTGTAGGCAATATGCTTCAGGCTCATGAACTGGGTGCCGACACCATGCTGATAACCGGTGGCTGCGGACCATGCAAGCTCGGATACTTCGGAGAGATGCTGAAAAAAACCGCGGCTGAAATAGGAATAAAAATGGATATTATAACTCTTGAGGTTCCGGATCAGGGTTTGAAGGAACTTGCAGCAAGAATTAGGAAGGTCAGCGGCGGTTCAAGCTATCTGAATGTTGCAAAGGCGGTAAACGCAGCTAAAAATGTGGCAGTTCAGCTGGACAGCCTGGAAAGGCTGTCGCGTATCAAAAGAGCCAGACAGCTTGAACCGGGAAGTGTTGATAAGCTGTACCGGGGCTTTCAAACCGGGATTCTGCAGGTCAAAGGATCCAAAGACATATTAAAGTTTATCAGACAAACGGAAAAGGCACTTAAGAAGCTGCCTGTAAATGATAAGGCACAGCCCTTGAAAGTCGGCATTGTAGGTGAGATTTATACTACAATCGAGCCATATGCTAATTTTTCCATTGAGAGAATGCTGGGCAATATGGGCGTGGAGGTGGCAAGGCAGGTTACGGTCAGCGGCTGGATCATAAATGACATGCTGAAAAAAGGTCTCCGCCTGCCCGGGGAAGCGGAAGATGTAAGAGAATCAAAAGCATATATGAGCAGTATGGTAGGAGGACATGCCCATCACACTGTGGGCAATACCGTCGTACATGCAAAAGAAGGCTATGACGGAGTAATTCATCTTTATCCTCTGGGCTGCATGCCTGAAATTGTATCGCAGGCTATTCTTCCGGCAGTGGAAGAAAATCATCAGATTCCCGTAATGACCATAATCAGGGACGAAATGACGGGAGAAGCCGGATTTAATACCAGAGTTGAAGCATTTGTCGATTTAATTAAAAAGAGAAGGGAAGAACACTTGAATGAGCAGAATAAAATGTTATATGGGTATTGATGTAGGTTCGGTAAGTACAAATATTACACTGATTGACGAAGAGAATAATGTCCTTGACAAGCAGTATCTTCGAACCGAAGGACAGCCTATTGAATCCATCCGGAAAGGTCTGAAGGACGTTGACAGGAGAATCGGTAAAAATATTGTCATATCAGGTGTCGGAACTACAGGCAGCGGCAGACAGCTGGCGGCTGCAATTGTAGGAGCCGATGTTGTAAAAAATGAAATAACGGCCCATGCGGTGGCAGCACAAAAAACGATACCCGATGTCAGGACTATTATTGAAATAGGCGGGCAGGATTCCAAGATTATTCTGTTAAAAAACCAGGTGGTTCATGATTTTGCCATGAACACTGTTTGTGCTGCCGGAACTGGTTCGTTTCTGGACAGACAGGCTTCCAGAATAGGAATAGCAATCGAGGATTTCGGATCATATGCGTTAAAGTCAAAAAATCCGGTGAGAATAGCCGGAAGGTGTGCTGTTTTTGCCGAAAGCGATATGATACATAAACAGCAGATGGGACATTCCAGAGAAGATATCATCGGCGGTTTGTGTGATGCTCTGGTAAGAAACTATCTTGCAAACCTGGCAAAAGGAAAAAGGTTGGATTCTCCAATTGTATTCCAGGGTGGTGTCGCGGCAAATGTAGGTATTGTCAAAGCATTTGAAAAGGCTTTGGGAGTTGAGATCATAATACCGGAGCATTTTGATGTCATGGGCGCCTATGGCGTGGCTCTGCTGGCAAGGGAAAATGTACAGGCCGCCTCGGGAAAAACACAATTTAACGGCTTTGACAAACTTAACGGTTCATACACCACAGAAAGCAGGGAGTGTTCAGGCTGTTCCAACTGCTGTGAAATCGTACAGATCACGCTGAATGACGATCCTGTTGCGTGCTGGGGGGACAAGTGCGGCAAGTGGAGCGGAACTGCGTGAAGACTCTTTTAAGACGAAGAGAACTCTCAAAATGAGGGAAAAGCAAATAATGGATTACTGATTATAGTGTGCGAGTACAGCTTCGATAAATGGGAAGCTCTATTAAAAGGGGCTGTCTCAAAATAACGTTTAAATAACATTATTAAGAGGCAGCTCTCTTTTTTTAGATTTAACCGTATTGGCTGCTGTAGTTTTTAGTCTTTAAATATATATTTTTTGAGTTTTTGAGCA
>JAEVZU010000203.1 GCA_023392075.1 Bacillota bacterium
TTTGCTTAATATTTAGAATAAAATACTCAATGTTATGTTAAGTCACTAAGAATTGGTAAAATCAGTGGATAAATATCTACTGATTGACTACAACTATATTGTACTAGGGGGCAGTAGTGCCCCCTAGTGAAAAGATAATTTGCGTAGCATGGCAGAGTACTTGAGTGGACGCAAAGCGGATTTGCGAAGCAAATTTCTTACAGGGTATGCTGCTGCTCCAGTGTAGTTGTATGTACATTTGACTTTTTTATCCTAAAAGGGTATAATACATAACATACTAAACTTATATGTATTATATTAAGCGATTTAATAATAATCAGGATCAGGAGGAAGTATGCCACAGGTTTATAAGAGTTTGACCGAATTGATAGGAAACACCCCATTGCTTGAATTAACCAGATATAATCAGGCCAATTCACTTGGAGCCAGAGTTATCGGAAAGCTGGAGTACTATAATCCGCTGGGAAGCGTAAAGGACAGGATAGCTTTTGCTATGATCAAAGATGCAGAGGACCGGGGTGTTATAAATAAGGATACGGTGATAATAGAGCCAACCAGCGGAAACACCGGCATAGGACTGGCATTTATAGCGGCAGCCAGAGGTTACAGACTGATTATAACACTCCCTGAAAACTTCAGTGTGGAGCGAAGAAACCTTCTTAAAGCCCTGGGTGCGGAGCTGGTATTGACCTCCGGGCAGGAAGGAATGCCCGGAGCGATAAAAAAAGCTCAGGAATTGGCGGCGTCAATACCGAACTCATTTATTCCATTGCAGTTTGATAATCCTGCAAATCCTGAAATACACAGAAAAACAACTGCTGAGGAAATATGGAAGGATACGGGCGGTGAAGTGGATATTCTGGTTGGAGGAGTAGGAACCGGCGGAACAATTACAGGTACGGGAGAAGCCTTAAAGAAAAAGAAATCTGAATTAAAGGTAATAGCAGTGGAGCCGTTTTCCTCACCCGTTTTATCGGGAGGTAAAAAAGGACCTCACAAAATTCAGGGAATAGGAGCCGGTTTTGTGCCTGCCGTATATAATCCTGAAATTATAGATGAGATAATAACTGTAACCAACGAAGCTGCTTTCGAAACCTCCAGGAAGCTTGGAAAACTTGAAGGCCTGCTGGTTGGCATTTCCTCGGGAGCAGCAGTTTATGCGGCTTCAGAGCTTGCCAAAAGGCCGGACAATCAGGGTAAAACCATCGTTGTCATTTTACCCGATACAGGTGAAAGGTACCTGTCTGCAAACCTGTACGGAGAGTAGCCTGTTTCTCTGGCAAGAGAAACAGGTACGATGATACATAAAAAATAAAAATATCCTCCCCGGCAGCAATTATTCCAGTTACTGCCGGGGAGGATCGGTATTACTTTTGGCTGTCCTTCATTGCCTTTTCCGCATAGGTATTATCAACAACTTTGTCATAAGGTGCTTTTTGCTTCAATTGTCCTGCCTCATCCATAACGGTCTGCAGCAGTTCAAAGGAGGATTCCTTCATAACCGGGTCTTTGGACCAGGCATCTATATCCTTATATCTCTTTGCCACTGTCTCCAGTATTGCGGTATCGGTATCGGGGAACGAGGGCTTTATTGTTTCGGCTATCTCTTTCGGTGAATGGGAATCAACCCACTGCTGCCCCCTGTATATAGCTTCGGTGAATTTTTGAACCGTATCCCTGTTTTTTTCTATGTAGCTCTTTTTGGCAAAGTATGCAGTATAGGGGATTTCACCGCTTTCCTGGCCCACTGAAGCCAGAATATAACCCCTTCCTTCTTTTTCAAGCATGGAGGCTGTGGGTTCAAATAGTGTTACATAGTCGCCCTTGCCGCCAGTGAAGGCTCCGGCCATCAATGCAAACTGTATGCTGGTATCAACCTCCACATCTTTTCCCGGGACTAGCCCGTTTTTGTTGAGGACATATTCCACCGTCATTTCGGGTACGCCGCCCTTACGACCGCCGATTACATTCTTTCCCTTCAGATTGCTCCATTTAAAACCGCCATCGGGATTTCTTCCTACCAGGAAGGAGCCGTCCCTTTTTGTTAATTGTGCAAAGACCACAGCGTAATCTTCCTTGCCTTCATTATAGACGTATATGCTTGCTTCGGGGCCTGCCAGGCCGATATGGCACTGGCCCGACAAAATTGCTGTCATGACCTTGTCAGCTCCCTGACCGTTCTGTAATTCCACATCAAGACCAACGTCATTGAAAAAGCCTTTGTTGATTGCAATGTATTGAGGTGCATAAAAGACTGAATGAGTCACTTCGCTTAATACTATTTTTGTCTTCTGTTCGTCAGCTCCGCATGCGCACAATATAAACGCTGTGCATAAAAGAACTGCCATAATCAGGCATAACTTTCTCACACTGACCTCCAATCTGCATGCCTTTGGGGCATGCTTCCACCGGGTGATATTACTGTTACTTTATATATGACTCTTTACAAAAAGCTGCTGAAGGAGAACTACGGCTTTATACATTATTCCCGCTGCAATACAGAGTATTATTACACTGGCCATGACCAGATCCAGCTGAAAAACCTGCCCGCCGTAAACGATAAGGTAACCCAGACCTGATTTTGACACCAGAAATTCACCGACAATAACTCCTACCCATGAAAGCCCCACATTAATCTTAAGCGAATTGATTATGACGGGCAGGTTGGCCGGTAAAACAACTTTTGTAAAGATTTGAAGCCTTCCTGCACCAAAAGTTTTTACAAGCTTTATCTGTTCTTCATCGGTTGCCAGGAAGCCGTTCAGCACTTCAAGGATGGATACTATTAAAGAGATTGCCAGGGCTATTACAATGATTGATGTGGTTCCTGCACCAAACCATACAATAAATATAGGACCAAGTGCTATTTTGGGCAGACTGTTCAAAATGACCAGGTAGGGTTCCAGAACCTTTGACAGAAACTCAGACCACCACAGAATGACAGCTATAACGGTTCCCAATACGGTTCCTGAAATAAAGCCTACAATCGTTTCAAAACAGGTAACACCTATGTGCTGAAAAAGTTGTCCTTCATTGTACAATCTTATAATTGTATTAACAATCCTGGATGGCTGGCTTGTTATAAAAGGATCTATTATTTTCAGACGGGCGCAAATTTCCCACTGGGCTATAAAAACAATCAAAATCATTATTTGTGTAAGGCTGATTAAAAATTTTTTTCTTTTGCGGGTTAATAAGTATTGGATTCTTTCCTTAGAAGGATTAATTTCAATATGTTTAGACATGTACATCCAGCTCCTTCCATATGGTGTTGAAATAGTGCCTGAATTCCGGAGCTTCTCTGCTGCAAAAAGGAGTCCTTTTTTCACAGGTCAGTTTGATCTCATGTATGCTCTTTATTGTTGCCGGCCTGCTGGATAAAACAATTACGCGGTCAGCCATGCTGATACTTTCGGCAATATCGTGGGTCACAAGAATGGCGGTTTTGTTTTCCTTTTTGATGATAGAATAAATATCATCCGCTACTGCAAGTCTTGTTTGATAATCCAGAGCGGAAAAAGCTTCGTCCAGGAGAAGGATTTCAGGTTTCAGAGCCAGCGTTCTTATAAGAGCCGCCCTCTGCCTCATGCCTCCCGAGAGCTGGGAAGGATACTTGTTTCTAAATTCGTATAAACCATAGGTTTTCAACAGATTATTAACGTACTCCATATTATCATTTGTTTTTGTTTTCCGTATTTCAAGGCCCAGCATAACATTCTGAAGAATTGTCCTCCATTCAAAGAGGTAATCCTTCTGCAGCATGTAGCCGACTTTCTCACAGGTACCTGATATTTCTTTTCCGTTTATGGCGATACTGCCGGCTGAGGGCTTCAAAAGCCCGGCAATTATGGATAACAAGGTGGATTTTCCGCATCCGCTTGGTCCCACAATACAAATAAATTCACCCTTTACTATCTGAAGATTAACATTGGTGATGGCAGGTATTTCGCCATTTGGTGACTGATAGTTCATAACGACATTATTAATTTCAACTATGTAAGACAACGTATAACATCTCCTGCCACGAATTGAACGCTAAATTATTTCTAATATAGTATATAAATCGGGGGCGGATTTGGTTAAAGCTTTTGGATTTGTTTTTGAGAATATGAGGAATATGAGGATATAAAGAGAGGACTTGATTTTGCTTTACCTGTGTAATTTTTTTATATCAACTGGTAACTTCCGTACTAACTTCATGAAATTACGGTAAATTGTATCGCCTCATCTAAAGCGGTTTTGCCGTCGCTCAAACTCGACATCCTGTCTCGATTTGAAGCTCAAAGCAACGTCCTGTTGCTTTGCCGGTAAAACCACTTTACCTTCGGCGGCAATTTACCGCAATTGTTTTTAACCGTGCATCTTATTTTATGAAGTTGTACTCGCGTACCATTTGATTTTGATTAAATCTACTGTAAAGCAAAACAAAATTTCAATCAGCAAAACAGGTTAACTTCATAAAATAAGGACGCACCCAAAACAATAACGAAAAATGTTTTAATTGTGCATCCTATTTCATGAAGTTGTCACTAGCGTACCATTTGATGTGCGTCCGCTTTTTTCTCCAGGCCCTTGTTGCGGTAGTATAAAACTATATCGGCGGAAACCATCAGTAAATTAATAATATACAATACCATTACAATATCTCTGCTGTACAATATCTTATGGACTATACCCGCCAGATAACCAAAAATAACTATGTAAAGAAACAGTACACTTTTTCCTTTTGTACTTTTGGAGGTATAGGATTTAAAAATCTGTGTGGGCCATGCCGCACCGAAACTCAGCAGCATAAGTGCTTCAAATATGCTCATGTTATTATCCTCCCGGTATATATTCAGCTGCAAAATTCTGTAATATTGCAACTCATTAATTATACACCTTTTAGGAACAGATACATCAATTTACGGACAAAATTTTTTAAAAAACCTTTCGGAGGATACGCCATGGGGACGGTTTTTACGCTTGAGACCAAACAAGACATCTCCCTTGTCCTTATTTATTAAATTGACACCCTCAAGACAGGATAGAGAGGCTCTAAAGCCCAATTCTTTAAGGATTTCTTTTGATTCCTTGCTTATTGCACCATATGGATAAGTGAATGTATTTGGTGTAATACCGCAGGTTTCGGTCAATTTGTTTTGGAGTTTCATAATATCTGCAGTGAGCATATTCCTGTAACTCTCCAGGGATTCTCCCTTTTTCCGTTTTGTTCCGTTTCTTTTATTAATGGAATGGAGGCTGTAGGAATGGTTTTGTATTTCAAAATAACCTGAATCATTCATTGCTTTTATCTGGTCCCAGGACGCGTGAGCATAGGCAGGATCGCTGGTGGGATATGGGAAGGTGGAAAAGGTTTCTGTATAAGAGCCTATAATGGAAATTACCGCCTTCATATTATATTTCTTTAATACGGGCTGACCGTATAAATAATTATTCAGATTTCCGTCATCAAAGGTAACAATAACCGGTTTGAGAGGGATATCCTCCCCCTTGTAAACGTAATTTATAAGGTCTGTCATGGTTATTGCATTGTAATTATGGCTTTTTAAATAATTCAAATCATTATCAAATTCGTCGGGTGTAATGACATATTTTCCAAATTCATTTGAACGTTTCATTATACTGTGATACATAATAATAGGTACCGCAATACCATCCTCGGTGATTTGGCCTCCTTCAACATCAGTAAAGGCATTTGTTGCCGAAGACAGAATCAGAATGGAACAAATGGCCAGAGTAAAAGAGGCCGTAATAATAAGTGAAATATACCTGGTTAGTCTATTATTTGAGAAAAACTTCATCAATAACACCTCATAGCCCTTAAATTATTAAAAATCGTAGCCGCTGTTCTGTTCCATGATGTCATAAACCCTGTAATAGTCACGTGTCTCTTCATCCTTCACAACAGCAGAGCGGTTTTTTTGAAGCAGATTCACAATCTCATAAACGTTGATCCATAACTCGTTTACACATTCCTTCTGGGATTCGTCAAAAATGATCTGCATTCCGAAATGGAGGTGGGGAGTAGTTATATTATTTACATTCTCTCTGGTGCTGTAACCTGTCATACCCAGGTAACCGATGACCTCCCCTGCTTTGACTACTTTTCCCTCATAGAGGTCCGAATGGAAGGGCCTATCCTTTCTCAAATGGGCGTAATAATAATATCTCTTTTGGTCAAAGCTTCTGATACCGATTCTCCAGCCGCCGTACATATTCCAGCCCATAACTTCCACAATACCTGATTCAACTGACATAATAGGAGTTCCAATTGAACCCATGAGGTCATTACCCAGGTGTTTTCTGGCATAGCCGAAGCTGCGGCCGTTACCGAAATCATCATAATGGCTGAAACTATAACCTCTGGCAATTGGTGAAAATACTTTCAACCCGTATTTTTTTTCCCATTTTAAATCACTGCCGTTGTCAGGATCCTTGACCTGAATTTCATACTCTCCTACAAAGTTTCCAAGGATTGCGTCATAGGCTTCATGGTAGTAATTATAATATTTCATATTTTCGGTCAATTGCTCCATTGTCTGTCCCTTATTAAGTTTTGCAACCAGTTCATCCATATCTTTTGACTTGTATTTCTTAAAATTTCCTCCGTACTTGGTTCCCAGATACGCAAGCAACTCTACCCAGTTGAGCTGTACCTCCTTGTTATGGGATTTCACATCCAGAGTGAGAGCCTTTTCCATAGCTTCGTAGCAGGCGTTGAATTCCACCCATTTAATGAATTTCTTTTGACCGGCCGAATCTGTCGCTACAGAAAAAACCTGGCTGCTGTCGTTATAAATTACCAGAGTGGAAGTAGCAAGGATTGCAATTATCAACACAAAGGCAATCAAAATTTTATATATATTTCTATTCGGAAAACTATCCAATTCAGGGCCACCTTTCCAATGTAAATGTAATTGAAATTAACTACTATAAAATTTATGCTATTTTATCAAAACATATCCTTGTTGGCGATAAAAAGTCACCTGTTATTTTTTTCAATAAATTAGTGATTTACTTTATTAAAGTTATGAAGTAAAATACCATATGTAAGTAATTTACCTTAGTAAATTATCTGAAGCTTATAGAGATAGACCATGCAACAGTATGGCGCAAATCAAAAAATATGTCATTGAGGACAGAATATTGTACCGGTGTGGTCCGGTCAATTGTGAAGGGATGGATTATTTTGAAAAAGAGATCATTAAGTAAAGTTTTGGTATGTGTAATTGCAGCAGCATTTACATTTGCCGGATGCGGAGCAAATAATGGAGCAATATCGGAATCTACCGCATCCGCATCGTCAGCTGCCTCGTCATCAACTGCCGCTGCCGGTACATCCGCAGCAGCTACTGCCGCTGAATCAACCGAAGCCCCTGATTTATCATGGGACAAGGTCAAGGAAAAAGGCGAATTTGTCTTAGGCCTGGACGAAAGCTTCCCACCCATGGGCTTTAGAGATGAGAAGAATAATATTGTAGGTTACGATGTTGACCTGGCTCAGGAGGTTGCAAACAGACTGGGTGTTAAATTAAAACTCCAGCCGATCAACTGGGATACAAAGGAGCAGGAACTCAATACGGGTAATATAGATTGCATATGGAATGGATTTACCATAACCAAGGAGAGAAAGGAAAACATACTTTTCTCCGATCCATATATGAATAATCAGCAGATTCTTTTAGTTTTAGCAGATTCCAAATACAAAACCCTGGCTGATTTGAAAGGCAAATCTGTCGCCCTGCAAGCCGCTTCCAGTGCTGCCGATGCTTTAAACGGCAAAGCAGACTTCAAGTCAACGCTTAAGGAAGTGGTGGAATTAAAGGATAACAACCTTTGTTTAATGGATTTGAAAACAGGCAATGTGGATGCTGTTGCAATGGATGAAATCGTTGCAAGGTATTATATTCAGATGAAGAGTGAAAAGTACAAGGTTCTCGATGAAGGACTTTCAGCGGAGCAATATGGTGTAGGTTTCAGAAAAGCTGATGTACAGCTCATGACAAAAGTAAACGATACATTGAAGGAAATGGCTAAAGACGGAAAGATGGCCGAAATATCAAACAAATGGTTTGGTAAGGATATTTCGACAATAGGAAAATAAATCCGGTTGTCCGAGTTTTGTTTAAACAATCAATTCAGGGCTGATACCGACAGGTATCAGCCTTAATTTTAGTGATTTCTATCTGGAAAGAAATATTATGTAGATTATGATAAAATTATTTTATATAATTATGTACATGTATTGAGTTTTACGAGAGGAGATTTTCTGTGGATCTTATATTGCTGTTGGGCAAGGGGATGGTTGTAACCATTCAATTGTTTTTACTCACACTGATTTTTGCACTTCCGTTAGGTCTTATCGTATCCTTTGGGAGACGGTCAAGAAACTTTATTATAAATGGTTTGACAGGAATTTACATTTCGATAATGAGAGGGACTCCGTTAATACTTCAGCTGGTTGCTGTATATTTTGGTCCCTATTATGTTTTTGGAGGAAAGATAGACAGGTTTGCCGCCGCTATCATAGCATTTTCCTTAAATTATGCCGCTTATTTTGCCGAAATATACAGGGGTGGCATAGAAGCTGTTCCAAAGGGTCAATATGAAGCAGGAGAAGTTTTAGGCTTTACAAAGGCACAGGTGTTTTTTAAAGTAATATTGCCTCAGGTCATCAAAAGAATACTTCCTGCCATAAGCAACGAAGTTATTACTCTTGTAAAGGATACGGCTCTGGTAACTATGATCGGGGTAGCTGAAATGTTCAGAGCCGCAAATAATGAGATGAGCAGGATTGCCTCAATTCAGCCTTTGTTTGTTGCCGGTGTGTTCTATTATATAATGAACCTTATTGTTGCGCAGGTATTCAAATTTGCCGAGAAAAAATTAAGCTACTACAGATAATACTGAAAGGATGTTTGTATAAACAATGAAGATGATAGAGGCTTCAAATATTTATAAGAGTTTTGGCGGAAAAGCAGTGCTGTCAGGAATCTCGCTGGAAGTAAACAAGGGAGAGGTGGTAGCTGTAATAGGTCCTTCTGGATCGGGCAAAAGTACGCTTCTCAGGTGTATCAATCTTTTGGAGAGGATAGACAGGGGACAGATAGCCGTTGAAGACGAGGTAATGGTCAGAACCAACAGTCATGGGAAAGCAGATTATGCCGACAGGAAGAAGCTGCGGGCAATAAGGCTGAAGCTCGGTCTGGTATTTCAGAACTTTAACCTTTTCCCTCATTTTAATGTCCTGAAGAACATAACGGAAGCTCCTGAGAGTGTGGCGGGTATCGGCAGGGATGAAGCGAGGAAGACGGCCATACAGCTTTTGGAGAAAATGGGGCTGGAGGACAAGGCCGGCGCGTATCCCTTTGAGCTGTCGGGAGGACAGAGCCAGCGTGTAGCCATAGCAAGAGCTCTTGCGTTAAAGCCGGATGTCCTGTTTTTCGACGAGCCGACCTCAGCACTTGACCCTGAACTTACCATGGAGGTAATGAAGGTTATCAGAAAGCTTGCAGAAGAACATATGACCATGGTTGTCGTTACTCATGAGATGGGTTTTGCCAGGGAAGTAGCCGACAGAGTCATATTTATGGATAATGGAGTTATTGTGGAGGAAGGTTCGCCGGAAGAATTGTTCACAAATCCAAAAAACGAGAGAACCAGGATGTTCGTCAAGGGCTTCAATTAACAAGTGGTCTGTAACCTTTAAAAAAGTATATTTGTCCGCATGGGAAGTTTTTACAGAACAAGGCGGAATAATGAATTTATTATAAATTCAACTGAATAATTATAAGAAAAAACTAAAAGGCATATGGCCTGGAACTATGATTGGAATCAGCCAGACAGAAGGGTTCCAGGCCATGTGCCTTTTTGCTGCGTTCATAATGCATAAAATGTATAAAAAGTGTGGTGTATTTTGTGCTTTGTAATTATTGACATTATTTTTAGAATGTGATACTTTATTTCTTGGTTTACCAAGAGTAAACAAAAAGTTTACTTTACCCAAACATAAATAAGGTTTGTAATATTAAACCAAAAGTTTACAAATATAAAGAGGTATTAAATGAATATTGGTGAGAAGATAAAACAGCTGCGTATCAAAAATGGGCTGACCCAGGAAGAACTGGCCAACCGGTGTGAACTTTCGAAGGGGTTTATATCGCAGCTTGAGAGAAATTTGACGTCGCCTTCCATAGCAACACTTATGGATATACTCGAATCCCTGGGAACCAATTTAAAAGACTTCTTCAATGAATCGGTAAACGAAAAAGTTGTGTTTAAAAAAGATGATGTTTTTGTAAAGGAAGACAAGGATTCAGGTTTCGAAATACGATGGCTTGTTTCCAATGCCCAAAAGAATATGATGGAACCCATACTTATTACTTTGTCGCCCTCCGGGAATTCGGAAATTGACAATCCTCACGAAGGCGAAGAATTCGGCTATGTGGTCGGAGGCATGATAACAGTATGTTTGGGGACACAGAAATTCAAGGTTAAAAAAGGTGAGAGCTTTTATTTTAAGCCCAGTGCACCTCACAATATTGCAAATGCAGGTAAGAGCGATGCGGTGGTATTATGGGTTTCATCTCCGCCGAATTTTTAAGAGTTGATTATATAAGGAACTTGGGGGAAGGGTATGAACGAGAGTCAGCCAATTATTTTGTTAAAGGATATCAGAAAGAGTTTCGGACAAACAGAGATTCTGAACAATATCAATTTATACGTGCTAAAAAATGAATTTGTTACGCTGTTGGGTCCCAGCGGCTGCGGAAAAACTACAACCCTGAGAATAATCGGAGGCTTTGAGACTCCAGACAGCGGTGATGTATTCTTTGAAGGCAGGCGTATAAACAATGTACCTCCCTATCAGAGAAAGGTAAATACTGTCTTTCAGAAGTATGCATTGTTTCCTCATATGAATGTATACGATAACATAGCATTTGGTCTTAAAATAAAGAAGATGGACAAGGCGGTTATCGGCAAAAAAGTAGATGAGATGCTTGAAATGGTTAATCTTCAAGGTTTTCAAAAGAGATCGGTAGAATCCCTGTCAGGAGGACAGCAGCAGAGAGTGGCAATTGCCAGAGCACTTGTTAACCAGCCCGAGGTGCTTTTGCTGGATGAGCCTCTGGGAGCGCTCGACCTGAAGCTTAGAAAGGAAATGCAGCTGGAGCTTAAAAACATACACAAAAAAACCGGAATAACCTTTGTTTATGTTACACATGACCAGGAAGAGGCCTTGACCATGTCGGATACCATAGTTGTCATGAACAAGGGAAAAATCCAGCAGATAGGTACACCCCAGATGATATACAACGAACCTAAGAATGCTTTTGTAGCTGATTTTATAGGGGAGAGCAACATCATAAAGGGCAGGATGATTAAGGATTACTCCGTTGAGTTTGCCGGTCATGTTTTTGAATGTCTGGACAAGGGGTTTGAACTTAACGAGGACATTGACGTGGTTGTCAGGCCTGAAGATATAAAGCTTGTGGGTGTGGAAAATGCAATGATATCAGGAACGGTAAAATCAGTTACCTTCAAAGGTGTTCATTTTGAAATGCTGGTGGAGGGACAGGGGGGCGGCACCTGGACGCTGCACAATACCGAAATGGCCCAGGTTGGAACTACCATTGGCATGTCTCTCAATCCCAATGATATTCACATAATGAAAAGGACGGGAAGTGTATGAACAGAAAGTGGGTTTCCTATCCATACCTGATATGGATGGTTATTTTTATAGTTATTCCTTCATTCCTGATCCTTTTCTATGCTTTTACTACCAGGGATGGGCAGGGAATAAGGTTTACTCTGGACAACTTTTACAAGTTCTGTGAGCCAGTATATATTTCGGTGCTGCTAAAATCCCTTGGATTGGCTTTATTCAGCACTTTTGTGTGTCTTATAGTGGGTTATCCGGTTGCCATGATCCTTGCCAGCAGGCAGTTCAGCAAAAGTGCGACTCTGTCCATGCTGTTTATAATTCCAATGTGGATGAATTTTTTGCTCAGAACGTATTCGTGGCTTACCCTGCTCGAAAAGAACGGAATAATAAATTCGATTTTGTCCTTCTTTAACCTGCCGAAGATAGATATTTTGTATACCGATGCAGCGGTAGTACTCGGTATGGTTTACAACTTTCTGCCCTTTATGATACTGCCTATTTATACCGTACTTATGAAAATTGACGACAAGCTGGTTGAAGCAGCACAGGATCTGGGGGGGAACAATTTAACGGTTTTCAGAAGAATTACCCTGCCTCTGAGTATACCCGGAGTTATGTCGGGAATAACAATGGTATTCATGCCGGCCGTAACCACCTTCGTTATTTCAAAATTGCTGGGCGGCGGGCAATATACTCTCATAGGCAATTTCATTGAAAGGCAGTTTATTCAGCTGAGTGACTGGAATTTCGGATCGGCCATTTCAATGATAATGATGATTTTCATACTTATAAGTATTTGGATTATGTCCAGGTTTGATGAGGACAAGGGAGGAGGAGCTGCACTTTGGTAAAAAAAATTATTATGAAGTCCTATCTTGGACTGATTTTACTGTTTATGTATCTCCCCATAGTTGTACTCATTGTTTTCTCATTCAATAAGTCAAAATCCCGCGGAAACTGGTCGGGCTTTACCTTGAACTGGTACAGAGAACTTTTTGAGAATTCCCAGATCATGGATTCCCTGTATAATACACTGATGCTGGCTTTGATTTCCTCAATAGCAGCCGTAATTATAGGTACTTTTGCCGCCATCGGTATTCATAATATGAAAAAGTTTAAAAAATCAGTGGTTATGAATCTGACTTATCTGCCTGTTCTGAATCCTGACATTGTTACAGGTGTATCACTGATGATAATGTTTGTTTTCATCGGTTCACTGATAGGTTTGAAGCTGGGGTTTCTGACCATGCTGCTGGCTCATATCACCTTTAACATACCTTATGTCATATTATCGGTGCTGCCGAAACTGAAGCAGATGAACAAGCATATGTATGAGGCCGCCCTGGACCTGGGAGCAACATCCATGTATGCACTCAGAAAGGTAATAATACCCGAGATAATGCCGGGAATTATTTCAGGCTTCCTTATGGCATTTACCCTGTCCATAGATGATTTTGTTATCAGCTATTTCACGTCGGGCTCCGGGGTGTCGAACCTGTCCATAACCATATATTCAATGGCCAGAACAGGTGTAAAGCCTACCATAAATGCCCTGTCCACCTTGATGTTTGTAAGTGTATTGTTGCTATTGATTTTGATTAATATCCGTTCTTCACGTGAGGAGAAAAAGAAAAGGCAGTATGATGCCTGACATTAATTTAATTGTTGGAGGTTGCTAATAAGATGAAAAGATTTTTATCCAAATTACTGGTTCTGGCAGTCGTACTGTCAACAGCAGCACTTGCAGGCTGCGGAACAGCCGGTTCTACAGCAGAGGGTTCAGGTAATAAGGTAACTCTCAAGGTTTACAACTGGGGTGACTATATAGGTGAAGACGTAATAGAAAAGTTTGAGAAGCAATATAACATAAATGTTGTATATGATACCTTCTCGGATAATGAGGTAATGCATACAAAGCTCAAATCAGGCGGTGCTGATTATGATGTTGCCATCCCATCGGATTATATGATAAAGCGCATGATTGATGAGGGTATGGTTAAAAAGCTTGATTTTAATAATATTCCCAATTACAAGTATATTGACGAAAAATTCCGGAATCTTGGTTTCGATCCGAAAGATGAATATTCCATACCTTATATGTGGGGAACCGTAGGTATTATATACAATAAAACCATGGTAACCGACAAGGTGGACAGCTGGAATATACTCTGGAATGACAAGTATAAAAAGCAGGTATTTATGCTGGACAGCCAGAGAGATTCCATAGGGATCACCCTTAAAAAACTCGGGTATTCGCTGAACACCAAAAAGATGGAGGAATTGGACAAGGCAAAGGAAGAGCTTATAAGGCAAAAACAGTTGGGTGTTGTTCAATCCTATGTGGGAGATGAAGTCAAGGATAAGATGATTATGGGCGAAGCCGCCTTTGCAGTAGTATGGTCAGGGGATGCGGTATTTATGAAGCGTGAAAACCCTGATCTGGAATATGTAATACCAAAAGAAGGCAGCAACCTTTGGGTTGATTCAATGGTAGTCCTGAACAGCACCAAACACCAGAAGGAAGCAGAGCAGTTTATAAACTTTATGTGTGAAACCGATATCGCCTTTGAAAATGCGGATTATATCGGTTATTCCACCCCTCATACCGAGGCCAGGAAGAAAATGTCTCCCGACCTTCTTAATGACATTGCTGCATATCCAACCGACGATCAGACGAAGAACTGCGAGGTGTTCGAAGATCTTGCCGATTCCATAAAGGAATACGACAGGATCTGGACAGAAATTTCAGCAGAGTAAAAATAGAACGATGGCAGATTAAAAAAGGATGTACCGGATTAAAATATCCGGTGCATCCTTTTTTATCCCTTCACCATATTCAAGGCAGTACCAGAGCATAAGTAAAAGATGTCTCAAAAATCTCACAAAATATCTTATTCATCCGGCATTAGTACATATGAAGTAATTTCCGGCAATGCTAGAATTTAAATTAACCGAGTTGCTAAAATTTCTTATATCACTGTTCAGACTCATATTTAGTAACTGTAAATCTTTTTAAAAGGAGACCTGAATTATGTTAAGAAAGATTTTATCTCTTACCCTCTGTTTTGGTTTAATGCTGGGAATAAGTTCTGCCGCCGGTGCGCCCAATATTGCTTTGGCCAGCACGTCAGGGCACGCGGCACATCCAATCGGAACGGGTGTTTCTTTCGACAATAATCCTCTTAAAGGTTTTGTCCCGTTTGACGGGAGCACCACAACCTTCCCTCACAGCCTTGAATGGTTCTATATTCCTGTAAGAAATGTTCAGACAGGAATGAATACCTTTAACTGGTCGGCCCTGGAAACCAGGCTGAATGCCATTTCAGGCAGAGGTCATCAGGCGGTATTCCGTTTTTATTATGATTATCCGGGGCTGTCCACAGGTGTACCCCAGTTTCTTATCGACGGCGGACTGACCCTGCGCTACTACGATGAACCCGCAAATCTGGGTGGTTCAGGTTACTGCCCCGATTACGCAAATCAGTCTTTTAGAGATTCCATGCAAAACTTTATCAAAGCCTTTGGTGCAAAATATGACGGCGACCCAAGAATCGGGTATATAACATTGGGGCTTTTAGGGTTCTGGGGCGAATGGCATAATTGGCCGTATGATGAAGATACCTCTGACGGCAAACCCAACTGGAACATTTCCACTACAGTGTATAATGAGGTCTTGACAACTTTTGACGCATATTTCAACAAAACCCAGTTATGTGTGAGGGAACCAAAAGCAGGTGTGCCAAATGCCGGTGCAAATATAGGCTATCATGATGATTCTTTCGGTTATGCAACCTTGTCTTCAGGAGCCGGAGGTCAAACCTGGAGTTTTGTGCAGAAATTAATAAATTTGAGTCAGCAGAACAAATGGACTGCAAATTGTATAGGCGGGGAAGTATATCCTTCTGATCAGAGTAATATTTTTGCAAGTACTCCATGGAAGGGCTCAACAAATCAAACCTGGGCTGCCTGCTTAAGCGAGGCTCATCCCACCTGGCTTATGTGTGAACAGATAAAAAATTATACGGGCACTACATTGGCCAATGCCAGGACAGCCTCAAAACAACTGGGCTACGACTTCCAGGTTGCAACGGCATATTACGACAATTTATCCTCATCCTCCGCCTTGTATCTAGGAATCGATATTAAAAATATCGGTATTGCCCCCTTCTATTATGACCATACAATGTGGCCTGTACAAATAGGGGTAAAACAAGGCGGCACTCTGGTTAAGAGCTGGACCACCACATGGGACTTGAATACAATACCTGCAGGCAGTTCCGCAAAAACCTTTGAGCACACGGTAAGTTCACCGGGATTGGAGTCGGGTACCTACAACATGTGCATAAAAGTTGTCAATCCGCTTTCAAACGGGAATAAGCTGGGTTTTGCAAATGCCGGACAAAATACGGACGGGTGGCTGGAGCTGGGGAGTTTCACCGTGGGCGGAACAGTGCCGCCGCCGGAGGGAACAATAACTGTTGATGGGAATGCTTCGGATTGGAGCGGCATTTCACCCCTGGCAACGGCAACAGGTCAAACAGCAGCCAGCCTTAAGGTGACTAATGATGCAAACTACATATACTTTTGCGTACAGGGTAGCAATCTGGGAGTAAATGGCCAAATATTCATCAATTCAGACAATAATACTGCTACAGGCTATGTAGAAGGAACGTGGACCAATTCGGGCTGCGATTATATGATCGAAACCGGTACACTGTACAGCCATCCTGCTAATAATAACACCTGGAACTGGACCGATTTAGGCACGGCAAATGTGACCGTTTCAAAGAATGCCTCAGTATATGAAGCCAGGCTTGCCAGGTCTGCAATTAGTAATCAGGGCGGAACAATACGTGTAGGGTTTAAAGACATGAACGGCAACTGGGAGCTGGTGTGCAGACTTCCGGCATCAGGAACGCTCCCCGGCTATACATTGAAATAGCGGTAGATAATTGTATGTGAGTTATTAAGGGTGGACTGTAAAGCTTTTATGCTGCTGAAAAAATTGGATGGGGGCAATATAAAAATTAATAGTTCGCGAGGACAACTTCATGAAATGGGATGCACGATACAAAACAATTGTGATAAAACTACTTTACATGAGTCGTTACAATTTCTGCAATTGTTTTGTGGGATGCCCATTTCATGATGTTAGTCCGGGAGTACCGGTTGCTGTAAAAATCATTGATAAAGCAAAAGTCACAATTTATTATCACAACCGTTCAATTATATTTTTTTCTGTATTTATTTGGAGATATCCCCATCATATTTTTAAAAAACTTCTGAAAAACAACGGGGTCACTGTAACCGGACATGCCGGCAACCTCCACTATGGAATAGGATATGTCTTTCAGAAGCTCACACGCCTTATTGATTCTATATTGTGATAGGTATTTATACGGTGAGGTGTTTAGAAATTGTTTGAACAGGGAGGATAAATAGCTTCTATTCAGGCCGATATGGTTTGCAAGCTGGGAAATGCGGATATCTTTCATATAATTATTTTGAATAAATTCAATGGCTTTTGTTATATAATAATTCTTGCTGTAGAGGTTTTTGAGGTTGATAATTCCTTCCCGGGAGTTTTCAAGCAGTTCGGAGAACAGCATATACAGGAGTGCCTGGAGGCGCAGGGTTGCTCCATATTTATATTCATCAAAGGACTTTACCATATCAAGAAAACAGTTCTTTAAAAGCTCTCCCCGTGTAAAAGTGAAAACCGGATTTTGTTTTGACAGGCCGGCAAGTTCCAGATAGGACTCCGCATTTAAGCCATGAAACCCAACCCATGCATACTTCCAGGGATTTGCAATGCTGGCTTCATACAGGGACAGTTCGTTTGGGCAAAGAAGAAAGCCTTGATCTTTGACAAGCTTATATTCTTTGTTACTGACTTTGAAAATACCTTCGCCTTCCAATATGTAGTGTATCAGAAAATGCTCTCTCACTGCCGGCCCCCATGAATAACCTTCTTCACATGCTGAAATACCGCAATAATACATATATAAACCGGCTGAATGTGAATTGTCGTTAACACTTATTATTTTACTTCTGTCATCTATATATAATTCTCTTAACGGGGCCGAAGTCTCCTTTAGAATTTCACCATTATCCAAATATAAAATAAAATCACTTCTTTTCATTACATTACCCCCAATAACAAAATAATGAATTTTAAAAGAAATATTAAAATAATCAAAGGCCTATCCTGGAATTGGACATGTTGGATAGACCGTTGATCTTTGAGTAAAAATACAATTATTTATACTGTTATACTGCAATTTCAATCTGCCTTTAATCTGCTTTTTTATAATATGGTAATCTGCTAATTGGTACTTCAATATTTTTTACTGCCGGTCCATGTACGGTACTTCCGTCGTCACCAATCCATATTCCGGCAGGGAATACGACGGTTCGGCCAATGTTTCCTTTTTCCAAAACGGGAGCAACCAGGATATCATCTCCCAGCATGAATTGATCGTTTATTTTTTCATAATTGCGGCCTGGGAATACATATTCCATATGTCTGATAACAGGTTCACCGGAGTGAGCAGAATACCTGGCTAATTCCAAAATGTCAGGAGCAAGCTTTTGCCGCAGTTCTAGCATATCAGAGCAATACTTAAAATGTTCTTTATCCAAAACCCTCCAAGGTGCAATAGAGAATTGTATGACGGGAAACAGCAGTGAACACTGAAGAAATCTGACAAAGAGTTCCTGATCGATTTTAAAGTCCGGTGAATTGATATCTCCTTCCATGCCGCCGCCTATCATATCAGGGCAGTTAAAAGGATATCCCATCAAGCCCTGCAAAAGGCCGTTGGGTATTAAACTATCCAGACCGTTTCCAATCCATGCCGGTTTTTTATCCTTTTGCCGCTGAATGAGATGGCGGCCTCCGCAGCCCCAGCATGCCCTGTATTCACTTAGAAGGTAATCAAGACCGATTTTTGCGTATGCTTCGCAATCATAATTTGTATGAGGGAAAACCTCCCATTGGTATGGTTTGTTCCAATCGGCGGGAGTTGCTCCTCCGGGATCGCCGGCGTCAAATTTGAAGCCATCGACACCGTATTTATTGATCAGTAATTGCAATTGTGATTTAAACCATTGTACAGCAGTACTGTTTGTATAATCCAGAACCGCACTGTAACCGTTCCACCACCTTCTTACAGCGGGAGTTCCGTCAATTGCCTTAAGAAGCAGCCCTTTTGTTTGAAGCTCTCTGAAAATGTGGCTGTCGGGACTTACATAGGGGCATACCCATAACATGACTTTAAAACCCAGTTTATGCAGTGTATCAATCATTTTTTTCGGATCGGGGAAGTTAATATTTGAGAAATCCCAATTACCGTAATCGTTCATCCAGTTATCATCAATGATCATAATTCCGGGAGGCATACCGTTTTCTATAATGGAATTTGCATAATCAAGTACTTTTTCCTGGGTCGGTTTATAAAACATCTCTATCCATGTATTATACTGGGGTGAGAGGAAAGCGAGCTCATCCGGGTATTTGCCCGTTGGAGGAAAATACTTGTGTGAAACATATTTATAGACAGCTCTAAGATTTTCAAAACCCTCTTCAAGGATGATATCCTCACATGAGTCTATTAATAAGGTTTTATCCTCAAATTTAAAGGTGAAAGGGGAATTACACCATATATACCGCCCTTTACCGGATATTAGCAAGGGCACTCCCTGATTCTCGTCCAGATTGTTCAAGTTCCTGCCGAACAGGTTATCTCCGAAGGGGGTATTGATACCGTCGCTGACAGCGCCGCCCCACCAGAATTCGCCCGGTAGCAGGGGTATTTCATAATTTTTGGTATTCATTAGTGTGATCCTTTCTTTATAGGTATTCTTTTATAACCAAGCGATAATAGCTTGAGAGGCGCACAAGAGGGAAATTCAATCCCCACTTTGCGTTAAAGCCGGTCCAGAGAAACCGTCCGGTTCTCAAGCCGGGATATCTCTGCGGCAAAAGCCATAAGATGACTCTGAAGCGATGCTTTTGCAGAGGTAAGCCCATCTGATTCGGAACCTGAGCTTACCAGGCGGACAAAATCCTTCATCAATCCGTAGTCTCCGCCTCCATGACCATACGCAGCGGTATCTCCCGTTACTTTATAATTTAAAACCGGATAGGCTTCGGATTGTTTTTCACCGAAAATATGTACTTCAATTTCATTTTTCTCCATATGTCCGCGGATCTGACCTTTGGTTCCCATTACTTTGACGGTACGCCCGCCGTCTGCTGTAAAGGCACACATGGTAAAAGATGCGGTGGCTCCTTTTTCAAATTCAAGATTAACCACCTGATGATCTACAACATCATTGTCACAATGGTAGACGCAGCGGCCATAAGGCCCTTCTTTCAAGGCTCTGGTCCTTCCTTCAATACTTAGATCATTGCTGATTGCGGAAGTTGGCCAACCTATGTCACCGGTAAGATACTGTTTTGGTGCATAGTAGATACAGCTGGCGCTTGCAGGACAGCCGTCAAGGCACCTTTTTGGAGATCCGTCGGGAGCATTGCTGCCTGTAAAATGACTGAGAGAACCAAAAGAGGATACCTTTGTGCATTTTTGATCTACCAGCCAGGAGATTATATCCATATCATGGCAGGATTTTTGCAGGATCATGGGACTGGATTCCCCGGCATTTCTCCAGTTGCCTCTGACAAAACTGTGGGCCTGATGCCAGTAAGCCACATTTTCAGTTTGCTGGACCGACATGATGTCTCCGATTTTTCCACAGGTAATTATATCTTTTAATGCGGCATAAAAAGGGCTGTATCTCAGCACATGACAAACTGAGATAAATCTGTTGTTCCTGGCGGCACATTGCTCCATTTCCATACATTCGGAGATATTATTGGACATGGGCTTTTCAAGCAGTATGTGATAGCCTTTCTCCAGAGCTCCGAGAGCAGGCTTGTAATGCATTCTGTCCTGGGTGCATATGAATGCCGTATCGGCCATCCGGGGTTTGCCCAGGAGCTCCTCCCAGGATGCAAAACTGTTTTCTTCAGGGATATTATGTGCCTTACAAAACATGCTTCTTCGTGTCTCATTTGGTTCAGCCACTGCGACAAACTTTATTTCTTCAGGATTTTGCAAGGCATAGGCTGCGTATACATCCATTCCCCTGAGTCCGGCACCAATCAGAACGGCGGTTATTGTTTTCATTAAAAATCCTCCTTTATTTATCTTAATTGAAGATACTTTCAGAAAAGCTTTAAAAAATGAACTGAAAAAATTTAAAATTTATATGGATAAATTATTTTTAATTACTTTTCCGGTTTATTTAATGGCTTGAGTTAATTTGTTGTTATATCGTTTGGGAATAGTAATGAGAAACTTGAATCAGAGAATCTATTTTCTACGAAATCATAATAAAATAGTCTTTTTTAAAAGTCAATTCGTTGTTAATTCATTATAAAAAAATTAAAAAAATGTACAAACAAAATGTTAATTTTGTTAACATAAATGAATTTATTGAAATTTACTTGGGGTGATTGCCTGTGCTAAGATTTTTCTGAAAGGGCAAATCAATTCGATGCAAAGGATGATGTATATGGATGCAGGCAGTATGGAAATTCAAAATAAAGGTATGGAAGAATACGGATCAAGTAAAATTAAAAGAACAAGAAAAAGTGTTTTTTTCAAGGAGTTCAGAGATAACAGGATGCTTTACCTGATGACCCTTCCGGGAATAATGGTACTGCTGATCTTTTGCTATGTACCTATGTCCGGAATTTACATGGCATTCACCGATTACAATATTAAAGAAGGAATATTTGGAAGCAAATTTGTAGGATTTAAAAACTTCCTGTATTTTTTTACTGACGGTGGAATGGCCCTCAGAGTCACTTATAATACAATTATATTAAATACGTTTTATATTATAACGGGTCTTGTTTTTCCCATATCGATTTCAATATTTCTAAACGAGATAAATAATAGAATATTTAAGAAAGCTACTCAAATGTTCCTGTTTTTCCCCTATTTTCTTTCGTGGGTTGTAATCGGAGCCATCATATACAGTCTTTTTAGTTCTGATGTCGGAGTAGTGAACACATTACTCAAAAGCTTTGGAATGGAACCGGTGAGATGGTATGCCGAGCCCAGGTACTGGAAGGCAATACTGGTTGGAGCAAATGTCTGGAAATGGACCGGATACAGTACTATAGTCTATCTGGCAGCCATGGTGAATTTCGATTATGCATTATACGAAGCGGCAATTGTTGACGGTGCTACAAAATTTCAGCAAATAAGGAGTATCACTCTTCCGTTAATAAAGCCCACCGCTGTTGTCTTAACATTACTGTCCATAGGAAGAATTTTTTATGGGGACTTTGCCATGATTTATGGTATTGTGGGGGATAACGGTGTTCTCAGCGACGCTACCACGGTAATCGATACATATGTATATTCGGCCATGAGAACCCTGGGCTTTTCACTTGCCTCTGCCATAGGTCTTTATCAGTCGGTTATGGGTCTTATACTGGTAACATTGACAAATCACCTGGCAAAAAAAATAAATGATGGAGAAGGTTTATTCTAAAGGAGATGGTACTTGTATGAAAAAGAGTTTGTCAGATAGGATTTTTGTTTTTATAGCTTATACTTTCCTGGCCTTATTTGCTTTGTTTTGCCTGTATCCGCTGCTCCTTACCCTTGGAGTGTCACTGTCGGATGAAAATACGGTAGCGGTTAAGGGCTATAGCCTGATACCTGAAAAATTTTCGCTGGATACATATAAGTATTTGTTTATAAACAGCGGTCAAAGGATTATCAGGTCTTATGGGATAACTGTTTTTGTCACTTCCGTTGGTACGGTTTCAGCTCTTATGATAACTGCGATGATGGCGTTTGCCCTGTCAATAAAGACTCTTAAATACAGAAATATAATTGCGGCATACAGTAATTTTACCATAATCTTTTCTGCCGGAATGATCCCCTGGTATATAGTATGTGTAAACTATCTGCACTTTTCAAATAATATACTTGGGTTGATTTGTCCCTACCTGCTAAGCGTATGGAACCTCTTTCTGCTGAGAAGTTATTTTCAGGCAATACCTGACAGCATCATAGAATCTGCCAAAATAGACGGAGCCAACTACTTTCAGATATTCGCGCGGATTGCAGTTCCGCTTACGAGCACAGGTTTGCTTACGGTGGGCATGATGTACGCACTGCAGTATTGGAATGACTGGTGGCTGTCTGTTATGTTCATTACAAAAAGAGATTTGTATCCCCTGCAGTATTATCTTTTTAATATAATGTCAAACGTGCAGGCGCTTACATCGGGAAGAGTAAGCAATATAGGTTCAAAAATCAGTCTCCCTACCGAAACGGTAAAAATGGCTGTTACAGTTGTAGCAATCGGTCCCATTATATTTATTTATCCATTTATCCAGAGGTATTTTGTCAAAGGAATAATGGCAGGAGCGGTAAAAGGCTAGGATACGGTCAGTCCATGAGTCTGAGAAAAGGAATGTCAAAAGACGTTCTTTTTATAAAAAAAATATTTTTAGGAGGTACAAAATGTTAAATTTGAAAAAGGCTTTATCAGTTGTTGTTGTACTGGCACTCAGCACATCCATGCTGATAGGCTGCGGCAAAAGCTCCGGGCAGCCTGCGGCAGAAAACACAAGCAGCGCAGGAACAAACAGTGCCGCAGCTGTGTCAACTGAGACCGGCAGCGGTGTTCCGAAGGAGTTTGTGGAACTGAAGGTACTTTACCCCGGTGACATGTCGGGTCGTATGGAAGACTTCCTCAACAATGAGTATAAAGACAGGTTGAAAAATGATCTTAACATGAGCCTGGAAGTCATGTATTCACCCTGGGACCAGTACTGGAATAAAAAAGATATGATGCTGGCGGCAAATGAGCAGATCGATTGGTATTGGGACGGTTTTTCAAACTTGAGCCAGATGACTTCCAAGAATCAGAACATTCCCCTGGATGATCTTCTGAAATATGCTCCCGACCTTCTGAAGGCAATACCAATGGAGAACATAAATGCGGCTAAAATTAACGGCAAAATAATGGGTATACCGGCAACAAACGCTCCCACGTCGGCAATGCTGCAACAGGTTGATATAAGACAGGATTTACTTGAGGCCGTTGGGATGACTGAAATTAAAACTACGGCTGACCTGAAGCAGTTCGGAGAAAAAGTAAAGGCAAAATATCCGGATATGAATGCCGGTTCTCATCCTGTAATCTCAGCTCTGGCAAGAGAGTTTTCAGACCAGGGACTTATATTTATAACCGATTCCTTCATGTTGTGCGCCGGACAGGATGACAATAAAATATACAGCTTCTATGAAACCGATGCATATAAAAAGCTCTGTGAGTACAACAGGGAGTTATACCTGGAAAAACTCTATACCGATGATGTTACCATCAAATATAACGAAGGCGATGCCAGAATGAAGACCGGCAAGTACATTTGGGGAGAGGCGTCCCTGGGCAAAAATCTGGAAATAATCCAGGATGTGAGGAAGAATGCTCCCGATGCAAAACTGGAGACATATCTGATAGCTCCTGATAAGCCAAAGTACAGGGCATCTCCAAGCGGAGAAGTAATATGTATTTCTCCTACAAGTGTTAATACTGAAAGAACTGTTATGTATCTCAACTGGATATTCAAGAATCAGGACAATTATCTTACTACTATCTATGGTTTGAAGGATAAGGACTACAAAATAGAAAATAACAGAATAAAGCTTCTGACCAATGACAGTTTCTTTTATGAATGGATGTTCAGAAATGTAAATTACCAGATGTTTACCGACGACGTAAGCGATAAATATATCGAAACTTACAAGAACTGGGATAAGGATGCCAAGCTGTCCAATACCTTTGGCTTTGTATTTGATTCTTCTTCTGTAAAAACCGAAGAGGCCAGGATAAAGGATGTGGTAGGAAAACAACTGGTCCCCATGTCCACAGGGTTCATTGATTCCAAGGATAACTACGAAAAGGCAATGAAAGCGCTGAAGACCGCAGGTATAGACAAATACAGGGAAGAGTGCCAGAAGCAGTTCGACGCATTTCTTGCAGGAAAATAAAAACTCAATATACCAACTTCAATAAATAATTGTTCAAAAAAGTACATGCCTGAAATCCGTACAGCTCATCACAAGTGTTTACCTATAATTTCAGGCGTGTACTTTTAATCGAGCTTCATTTATTGAAGTTGTACCTGCTTCAAAAAAATTTACGGAGGTTCCGAGTAATGAAAGCTTTTACCCAAAACGATAAATCTATGGAAATACTGGGAAATTTTTATGAAACCTTAAAAACCGTAAGGATAGTTGAGGATTACGTACCTGAAAAATCACTGACGGGATTTTTTATCAAGGATAGCAGTGAGTTTTTAAAATTTGAATTTATCAGTGAGGCAAATTATTATTTGGGGCTTCCTGAAGCAGCTGTTAACGATATAGCGGGATTGGTTGACAAAATATATGCCAGCGGGGAACTGATAAAATTTGTACAGTATTGCTATTTGAGGGTTTACCATATGGAGGAATACGATGAAAAAAGGATCCTTGCTCCCAAAAGACTCAGGGAGGTGCTTGGAGAGCAGGCTGATCTGCTGCCGGTATTGATTCTGATATCAGGTATTCATGGCACAATTAACTATTACAAAGCCAAGGGTATTAAACATGAAATTTTGACGGATACACTTGGGACCTTGAAGGATTTTATGTGCAGTTTTAAAAGTCAGTATGGTTACTGGGGAATAGATGATTTTAAATGGCTGACGCATTTTTTTTATGGCAGAATTTTCAGAATAGGAAGACTGAATTTTTATCCCAAATACTTTGAGGGTAATTTTATTGTATACCGGAATAACAATACCGGCAGAGTATGTGCCCTGTCGGAGCCCAATATTACATATATGAGCGACGGCAGAGTTATGGGAACCAACGGAGTATTTAATACAGAAAATTCCTTTGAAACAGTGCATGAAGAAAATGTAAACTATATATGCGGCAATCCGATTTTGCCTTCGGGGCATGTCATAAATAAAGAGGTAAAGCTGTTAACAACCGAATGGAGCCGGGGTATGTCCAGAGGTGATATTGTATTGGATGTACATATTCCCGGGGGAACCAAACTGGACAATGAAGAATGCAGAAAAGCTTTTGTTGACGCAATTTACTTCCATAAAACCTATTTTGGATATCAGGAATGCAGGGGATTTGTGTGTGAGTCCTGGTTACTTGATCCTCAAATGCAGCGGTTACTGCCCAAAACCTCAAATATATACAGGTTCCAGCGGGAATTTTACCTGTATCCTGTACTTTCGGATGAAATGCAGACCTTTCAGAATTTATTCGGTACCGGGGACACGGATTTAAACAAAGTGAAGGTATTTACAAGCCTTCAGGCAGCTGTGGCTGATTATTTGAAAAAAGGAAATCATATGTGTATGGGTGGAATGTTTATACTGGAGAATGATTTGAAAAATTGGGGAAGTGAATTCTATCAGAAGGATTTCAGGTGGATGCTTGACGGGAGTAATTATTAATAAGTATAAGAATCTGTAAAATCAGCTTGATAAAATATATATGCAGGGGTAATATTAGTTTACAAAAAACTCGAAGGAAGGCTGTGTATGATTAATAGAGAAGTTCTTTCAAGTTCATTGAGGTCAAGGAAACTGCTAATAAAACTTCTTTTAAGTTATTTGGGAACCGCAATAGTTGCGGTATTGCTGATCACATTGCTCAATACTTATTGGGTGAAAAATGAGAGCATCAAGGATATCAATTCCATTACCGAACTGGCACTTTCAAATATTGCGGTTTTGGGGACCAATATGTTTGAATCCTCACAAAACACAGCTTTTGTGTTGTATAACGATCCATATGTGAAGAACCTGCTAAGCTCCAGCGAAGTTAATGGGTTGGATATTATGGGTGTTACCTACGATATAGAAAGGCTGAAGATAACAAATCCTTCCATTTTTTCGGTATATGTATGGAACAAAAGCTCAATAGTTTTCAGAACCAGCAGGGGAATTGGATATGAAGAAAACCATGAAACCATATCTGAAATTGTAAAAAAAGGGCCTGTATTATATCCTATTCCAAGGAAAATAAGCAATAACAGCGGCAAGCCGGTCAATGTATATACAATAATATATCATGAGCCGGGACTTGGAGAGGATTCTGCAATCGTTTTGAATATTGATGCCAAAGCACTTTATAATCAGGTATATACCGAGTTTTCCAAACCACGGCAGGATATTTTCATTGTTGATAAAACCGGAAAAGTTTTATTACATAATGATATTGAAAGATTATCAGCAAATATAAAAAATGAAACCTGTTTCAGAAACGCAGTTGCTGCCGGCCGCGGCTCAGGTAGCTTTAGTGTTTATGAAGACGGGCATAACTGGGTTTATAATTACGTTATTGCAAAAAACAAAAAGTACATTGTTTTTAGTAAAAGTGAATACAGCATGTTGTTCAGCAAGGTCACCAAAATCAGAAATACAATCCTATTGACCTGTTCTGTTGTTCTTGTGCTTATTTTTTTATTGTCGATAATGCTGTCAAGATGGCTTTATACACCCATAAACAATGTCTTCAGCAATATAAACATACTTTTTAAAGGCTCAAATTTAAGTCAGCCGGACAAGCCTGAAAACAATGAATATAAATTTATTTCCCAGGCTGTAGGCAGCCTTATTCAAAGGTTAAATACCCTGGAGAAGGATAATGAGTCCAGCTTTAATATCATGCGTATGGCATTTTTCAAGTCAATTCTGACAGAACCCGGTAATATCAATAAGGATATATTCAGGGATAATATATTGAAGTATAAAATACTCAGCGCAGCTAATGATAATTACTGTATTATTGCAATGAGGGTGGATAATTATAATGATTTTCTTTTAAATAATAAAAAAGAGGCTATAGATTTTCAATTAAGCTCAATAGGTAATATCACATCTGAAACACTCAAAAAAACAGCCTTCAATACTTGTTTTGTTATGGATTATGAGCATATAGTATTGGTTGTGTCGAACATAGACAGAGAAAATAATGAATACGAGGAACAAATTTCAGAAGCTATGAAGCATGCCCAGGATGCCATACTTAAATTGCTTAACATAGGGATTACAATCGGAATAAGTGAAGTATCGAATAATATATTTGACATCAAAGATCAATATAACAAAGCTTTCAGCTATACAAACTACCGTTTGATATACGGCAGAAATAATATTATTACCGGCAAAGCTGTTAAAATCAAAGATTTAGAAAAAGATAAAATAAATCATTACACAAATGCCATACTGAATTCCATTAAGAACAGCTCTAAAGATGCCTATTGTGACTTTATCCTTAAATATTTCAACCTGATTAAAAACTGCAGCTACGACAAAATTGTTAAATTATTTTTTCAGCTTGCCAATTCAATACTGCATCTGCCTGAAGAACTCCAATCCTCGCATACCGGCAGTATGGAATTTGACATCCGGGACATCTACGCAAAGATCAGAAGTTTTGAAAGCTATGAGGATTTATTCAATTGGTTTGAGGAATTATTCCATAAGACAGAAACCATTATTTCAAATATAAAGAATAAGAAAAATCCTGATTTGATCGAACAGGTTTTAAAATATATCAATGAGAATTACAAAGAGAGTAATATATCAGCTAATAGCATAGCAGATAAATTATCAATAACCCCTCAGTATTTCAGTAAAATTTTTAATGAATATGCAGGTGTCAGCTTTCCTGATTATATTAATAATGTCCGGCTGGAAAAGGCCAAGGCACTCATATTGTCAAACGAGAAACTGAATATCGGAAGTATATATGAGATGGTAGGGTATAATAACAGATCTTATTTTACCTCCTCCTTTACAAAAAAATATGGTATTTCTCCTGGCAGGTTCCGGAGCGAAACTGCAAGTAAAAAGATTATTGAATCTTGATACCCTCTATTGACAATGTACAATACGTTTTTGAGTGGTCAATTTGCCCTGTGGCTGCGTTAAAGCCGCTTGCAAGGCACAAAGCCTTACTGCACGCCGTTTGCCTTGCCGCAAGCCAAATTATCT
>JAEVZU010000252.1 GCA_023392075.1 Bacillota bacterium
AAAGGAAAGGTTAAGCATAAGTTAATAGATATAATATTTATTGTTGTTTCATCGGTGATTTGTGGATGCAACGAATGGAAAGATATTAGACTCTGGACAGAAATGGAAGCAAATATTAACTGGTTGAAAAAATATATTGAGCTTCCAAATGGTATACCTTCTCTTTCCACAATAGGTCGGCTATTTAATATAATTTCGCCAGAACAATTTCAAGCTTGCTTTGCAGATTGGATGAAAAGAGCAGTATCTCCAGAAAAAAGAGATATCATCAGCATAGATGGAAAGACAATGCGTGGAACTATCGAACCTGGAAGTAATAGAGGGGTTCATATCGTCAGTGCTTTATGTAATTCACACAGCCTGGTTATAGGACAGGTAAAGACTAATGAAAAGAGTAATGAAATAACAGCAATACCAGAACTTTTAGACATGATATATATAGAAGGATGCATTGTTACTATTGACGCGATGGGATGTGTGCGACACGAGGTTGCATAAATAATTGTTTACCTAGATTAAACCTACTGTTCCATCAGTAGTAGCCTAGTGACACATGCGTAACTGGAAACGGATATGTGTGTAGCTGTCACGAAAATTGAAGTCCATCGGAAGATAGCTGAAACCGTGAGGAGAAAGCTACACTGCAAGCATCAAAGTAGTGTGGAAGCATGGCTCGATGGTATGACTAACATATGTGAACCACTGATAAACGTCGTTATCGCGAGCAAGCCAAAGATGCTGATAGGCTTGAACCAAAAGGTGAGTAGTTGGACAGCCCCTTGCACACCTGGGTCTGCATGGACAAAATAACTACCGGCGAAGAGGTGGAGTCTAACCCATTGTTGTTATTTATGTGAAACGTGGTAAACCTGTACTTCTCCTCCTCTGGAGGTAGGCAATCTGTAAGGGTTGTACAATGAATGCAGGCAAGGAGAATGGAGGAAGCGAAAGCCATCCTGTAATGGGATGGATAGGGGTTCGTTCCCTACACGAAAGTGGGCAGACTTCCATTTGGTCTCTCTTTACAAGAGAACCTGCAGAACTTTCGAAGGAGGAAAAGCAAATGGACGCTGATTTAACAGCGTGTGCATCCATCAACCATGTAAAAGACTGGGATAGTATAGACTGGAACAGCCTTTCAAAACAGGTTAGGAAGCTGCAAGTGCGTATTGTAAAAGCTTGGAATGAAGGAAGGTACAACAAGGCAAAAGTGCTACAAAGAATATTAACCCATTCATTTGCAGCTAAAGCTATATCCGTTAGAAGAGTAACTACTAACAAAGGCAAGAATACGCCGGGAGTAGATAATATCATTTGGAAATCATCCAAAGATAAAATGGATGCCATCCACACTCTCAAAACAAGAGGATACAAAGCAAAACCTCTGAAACGGGTATATATTCCAAAAAAGAACAAAACAGAAAATCGCCCGCTCGGTATTCCCACTATGAAGGATAGAGCATTACAGGCACTGTATTTACTGGCTCTCGAACCAGTAGCGGAAACAACCGCAGACAAAAGCTCCTATGGATTCAGACGTGAAAGGTCTACACATGATGCCATTGAACATTGTTTCAAACTATTATGTAAAAAGAGCTCGCCACAATGGATACTTGAAGGAGACATAAAAGGCTGCTTCGACAACATAAGCCATCAATGGCTTCGGAATAACATACCAATAGATAAGAAGGTATTAGAGAGATGGCTGAATGCAGGATACATATATAAAAAAGATCTATATCCTACTGAAAGCGGCTCACCTCAAGGTGGGGTCATCAGCCCAACTCTTGCAAACATGACTCTGGATGGAATAGAAAGAATACTAAATGAGAAGTTTTTCAAAACCCACAGGAATGGTAAATACGTAAACCCAAAGGTCAAGATCGTTAAATATGCAGATGATTTTATCATTACTGCGGATAGTAAAGAAATTCTACAAAATGAAGTAATGCCTTTAGTTGAAGATTTCTTGGGTCAACGGGGATTACTACTCTCAAAGAGTAAAACTCGTATTACCCATATAAATGAAGGTTTCAATTTCTTAGGACAGAATATTCGTAAATACAAAGGGAAACTTCTCATCAAACCGTCAAAACAGAGTCTGATAGCCATAGCAGCTAAAATTAAAGACATAATTGACAGTAACAAAACCTGTAAACAGGAGAAACTAATACACATCTTAAATCCTGTCATAAGGGGCTGGTGTGAATATCATAAACATGCAGTATCCTCTGCAACTTTCTACAAGCTCGACCATATAATCTGGCAGAAGCTATGGAGATGGTCTTTAAGGAGACATAAAAACAAAGGAAGCAAATGGATTAAGGATAAGTACTTTAAGGATATTGATGGACGAAAATGGACCTTTGCAGCGGAAATCAAAAGCAAGAAAAAAGGTACAAAGTCAATATACAAACTAATTTCTGCAGGAGATACAAAAATAGTCCGTCATACTATGATTAAGTATGATGCTAATCCTTATGACAACCGATGGGACAGATACTTTGAAGAGCGCATGGGATTTAAGATGCTCTACACAGCCAAAGGTAAAGAGAGTTTGGTCAAGATATGGAAGAAGCAAGGCAAAAGGTGTATTGTTTGTGGTGACATAATTGATAAGGCCTCAGGATGGTGTTTACACTTAGACGAATCAATTAAAAAATTGCAGAAAGCTATCATCCATCCGCATTGCCATAAAGAGTACCATAATCCCCAACAAGCTGGCTTTCTTAATGAAAGCTTTTGAGAGGCTTGAGCCGTATGACGGGAAACTGTCACGTACGGTTCTTAGGGGAGAAGGTGGCAGCAATGCCACCGACTTACCCGACCAGCGCAAGATTGCAGAAAAAATAGTGGATGAATGTGAATCTGATTATGTTTTAAATGTAAAAGGGAACCAGCCTGCTTTGCAGGAAGACATTGTACAACATTTTCAAAACCAAGAAATGCAAAATAGAATAGAGAAATTAAACATTGCTTACAATAAGATACATAACAATGGGAAGGTTCTTGGAGATGAGAGTTTGTCCATGGTTAAGACAGTGGAAAAAGGGCATGGCAGAATTGAGGTTCGTAAATACTACTATTCAAAGGACATTTCATTGATGATTGATGCAAAAAAGCAGTGGGCCGGTCTCAAAGGGGTGGGAATGGTAAAACGAGAAATAACAACAAAAGGTAATAAAACATCCGAATTATCCTATTATATAGCCAGTGTTAAGTCTGCAAAGGAATTTGAGAAAGCTGCAAGGAATCACTGGGGTGTGGAAAGTATGCATTGGAGTCTGGATGTGACTTACAAAGATGATGCAAACCGTACAAGGAAAGGTACAGCCCCTCAAAACATGGCAGTACTCAAAAGAATAGCCTTTAATGCCGTAAAAAGCGATACAAAGAAATATCCTAAGGAAAGTATGAAGGGCAAAAGATTTATAGCAGGAATAGATTTTAAATATAGGGATTACTTAATGGGGTTGAATTTTAGCAAAGAGATTTAGAAATAGAACAAATAACCTTGAGTGCGGGGTGTCTCCGGTATGGAACATCCGGCATTTCATGTGCATTTTCCACCTGATTTTTTCGAGTTCAGGGTACAAATCTTATCTTACAGGTGATTTTCTCAAATATGTATGCCGTAATGGCATATTTAAAAAAACTCTTAAAAAAGAGCTAGGAAGAAAATGGGTTCATGATTTTGCCGTGTTTATTTAAAAAAAATCCTTGCAAAAGTGTGCAACATGTAGTAAAATATTGAATGTTGTGGCGAAGGCATACGATGACGCCGGAGATTGCTATCCAGGGACTAAAGTCCCTTTGGAACCAAGGTTCCAGGACTTGAAAAAATCAAGTTCACAAGAGGTAGGTAACTTCTGCTGAGAATGTCCGATTCAAGAAACCGGGCGACAAGTCACTGTACATTTTGCGTTATATATTGCTGTGTAATATAATCGCTTTAAATGCCCAGGTTAAGTTTGTCCCAATGAACCGAAGTTTCTATGGGATAAGAACGATCCTGGGTTTTTATATAAAACGTTATGAAACACCCGGCATAGTGTACAGACAAGAACTTGTTGTACGTGACAAAAGAACTAAAGTTCTTCACAATAAAACGTACGAGGAGGTTTATGTATGTCAAACAAACAGAAAATACGCATCAGACTAAAGGCGTTCGATCATCAGGTGTTAGATCAGTCAGCTGAGAAGATCGTTGAAACTGCTAAGAGGACAGG
>JAEVZU010000047.1 GCA_023392075.1 Bacillota bacterium
TTAAAATATAAGGAATGAAAAATCCCGCACGGAGAATGTTTGTGCTATACAGCTTCTTGTCAAGCATCACAGCTATCAATACAGCCAAAACGTTAATTATAACAATGAATAATACCGAGAACTTTATGGTAAATACAGCTGAGGTTTTAAATGCAGTGTCCTCAGTAAATATTAATTTAAAGTTTTCTACTCCGATAAACCTGGCTGCTTTACTTATACCGTTCCACTCAGTAAACGAATAAGCCATACTCATAACAAAAGGAATATATACTACAAATGAAATGAGAACCACCACCGGTAATATATAAATAAGATACTCAAATTTACCTATACCTTTTTTAAACATACGTACCTCCACTTTCTTAATTTATATTTATTATCCAATATGGATGAGATATGGAGAATGTATATTCGTAACATGGTATAGGTAAAAAAGTGTACACTTTTTACTGCCGGAAGGCGGCGGCTTCGGCATACCAACTCAAAAAGCCGGGAGCTTTCCGCTCCCGGCTTTTCAACTTTATCCTCTATGTAATTTCTCTTTTTCAGCGTAAACTTCATCTATGTAAACTTTACTTACCCTGATATTTAGCCTTTGTTGCTTCTCCGCCCCGTATATGCCGCTCTGCCTTATTCTCCTCGAGAATGACCCTGACATCGTTCATAAGTGTTGGATTTATTTTCTCTAGTCTTTCGGTTACATCCTTATGTACTGACGTAACAAAATGGGTAGAAAAAAATAAAGGAACCGTTGATCTGGTTCCATTATTTTTTATTACGTGTCTAATTCTAAATCCTTGAATAGTTTTAAATAAACTTTTATCTTTCCATCATGACTTACAACAATTTTATCTATAACCTTTTTTAGCATAACATTATCTAGGTTCTCTGTATTCAATACATCGTTGATACTACCACAATACTTCTGTACTATGGTTTCTATTCTGTCAAACGTAGAAGCATTTCCTTTAATTGCTGTTAACTCATTTTCGAGTTTACTTATTGCATTATTCAAGTCTGATGTTCTATCTTTGAGTTCTTCTATGTTTATAATATCTGCTTCATACATTTTGGTCTGCTTATCTTTCATTCTTTTAAGTCTGTTCAACTCTTCTGCCAATTCATTTTCATTAAGCTCATTAAGATTTAGTTTATATTTTTTCTTAAACTCGCTGATAGTTTTCTCAAAGAGCCTGTCTTTTGATGAGACAACCTGACTAAGGTAATCCTTTATATCATTTAATAACTCTAACTCATCAACTAATGTATGATTGATACATGCTCCTGCACCCTCACTATTTTTCTTGCTGCACTCCCACTTTATGTATACACTGCGTGTCCATTCCTTATATATTCTCCTAAAACTTCTGCCGCAGCAGCCACACTTTATCAATGTACTAAATGGATACTTATTTGAATATTTCTGTTTATTTGCTTTGAATAACTCAATCCGCTGATTTAATAGATATTGGGCTTTATCAAAGTCTTCCTGGCTAATTAATGCCAAATCAGGCTTGTCTGCAATTAAATAATCATCAGATTTTATCTTTACACGTTTTCCAGTTAAAAAGTCTTCTACTTTCTCCTTGCCGTTTATTATTTTCCCTGTATATAATTTGTTTGTAAGTATTCTGCAAATTGCATTTTGACTCCAATTACAGTTTCTTTTAGTTTTAATGCATTCTTT
Organism: Bacillota bacterium; assembly: GCA_023392075.1. Lineage (GTDB taxonomy): Bacteria > Bacillota > Clostridia > Acetivibrionales > DSM-1351 > Ruminiclostridium. The sequence goes on from JAEVZU010000047.1 coordinate 1,688, forward strand.
ATTCAATATTTGAGCTATTTTATTTGCACCATACCCACCATTTATATACAAGTCAAAAATACGTCTGACTACATCAGCTTCAATCACATTAATTTTCAAATCAAAATAATTTCCTACCTCTTTATCATATCCAAAAACTATATTAGGCACACGCCCCTTTTCAGCGTTTTTTATTTTACCAAACTTTACACGTTTCGATAGATTAGCGCTTTCCTCCTGAGCAACCGCTGCCAATATTGTTAAAGTCAGCTCTCCGTCATTAGCAGACATATTTGCAGTTATAAACTGGCAATCAATATTTAAGGATTTGAGTTTCCTTATACTCTGTAAAAAATCAACAACATTCCTGGCAAGCCTTGATACATCTTTAACATAAACTTTATCAAATAAACCGTTTTCAGCATCATGCATCATTTGTATAAATTGTTTGCGGTTTTTTAACTTCGTACCACTTATACCTTCATCAGCATAAAGTCCAACAAGATTAAAGCCCATTTTATTAGCATAATCTTCAAAAAACTCTTTCTGAGATTGTAATGATAATATCTGTTCATCTTTATCTGTAGATACTCTACAATACGCTGCGACTCTTATTTTGTTCATAGGAGCTTGTGCTTTTACCATAAGAGTTCTCCTCTAGTACAATAGTTATGCAGTTTTATTATGTATTTTTTTACTCTTAGCAGCAAAATCACTAGTCTTTTGAAGCTTATTTATTAGCGCCTGTGCTAAAAGAGTTGGCAAGATTTTTTCAATGTCTTCTTGCAAATTAGGATCAATAAACTCAATATTTGTATTCACTTTCATCCCTCCCAAATAAGATATTTATTAAGTATTCATTTTTTCCAATCCATATGCCTAAAAGTTTTTATTTCCTTATTTAATTGTTTCACAACACATCCACGCACTGGAGCAGCTTCTTCAAAGTCAGGCTCCTGTGCATGGTCTATTGTGAAATAAAACAAATTTTCTTTTTCTTCGCCAATTCCAACTTTAACTACGATTCCTCGCAGGGTTTAACCTCATGGCTCCCTCCGGTTGCAGAAGCATTAAGTGCTAAGTATATTACTATTATCCATGTGCACCGCCAAATGCAGTACTCTTTGTAGTCCATGGAACACGAAACTGCTCTGTTAATATAATTGGCTCTATACGCCACTACTTTATACTGCTGTCGCATTACCCAGCATTTGACCCATCTCACATTTGACTATTGAGCAGAACAAATACGCCTACAAAGTAACAATTTCTAAATTGCAGGAAATATATGCCTTTACTCCTCTTTGCTGTTGACGGATGCCTAAGAGACCGATACAATATATTTGATGACATATCTATGTTGTCAAGGATCAAGGACAGGCGGCCATAGCAGGTTCTTTACGCATGTTATGTTTCGCCTTGTTATTTTCATAAACTGCTATTGCAATTTAGCGGAAAACGCCCTATAATAAGAAATACAAGGTAGCTTTGATCAGCACCTAAACTTAATAGTTTTTGCATGAAACTATCGGATACTCAGTGGTTGCAACACTGGGTATTTTTCGTTTTATTGGCACTACTGTATTTCTTTTTCTTCCAATAACCCTTTTTGATTTGATCGCTGAGATAAGCAAACCTCCGCCAAAGAAACCTCCAATGAATCCAAGAATAAAAACTTGTAATACATGTTGAAAAGAATATAAGACCACATTATCACCTCTTTTCATTAATTATTTTTTTCTAACATATATTTTATTTTGGTAGCAGCTCTTGAACTGGAACCCCAAGTGTTGAAGAAATTTCTTGTAACCTATTAATTTTGGGATAATTCTCTCCATTCTCCCATTTACTTATAGTGCTTCTGTCAACCTCTAGAAGTTCTGCAAGTTCTATTTGTGTAAATCCCTTTTGTTTGCGATATTTCTTAAAAATATTCAAATTCTTCCCTCCTATAACGCTATCGTTATACTAATATTATAGTTAGTTTTATTCACACTGTCAATATCAATAGTGAATTTAATTCACTATTGATATCTGTAATTTATCTTCACTTTTATGTAGTATTGTGAAAATAATTCACTGTTATTTATGTTGTCTGGAAATAACAGTATAATGTTAAATGGAGGTGCTTATTTTTGCTTAATATAAATATAAGAAAAGCCCGTGATAATAAGGGATATACCCAAGCTTATGTTGCAAGTTTAATTGGTGTATCAAGAACTGCATATAACAAGTATGAAAATGGTGTTAGCAATCCTGATAATCAAACATTAGCTATGTTAGCAAAAATATTCGATTGCAGTACAGATTACTTACTTGGAATAACACCTCCGGCTAAGGATGCATTAGAAATTTTAGGCATTGGAAATAAATTGAAAAAAGCGAGAGAGGAAAATAATTTTTCGCCTGGTTATATAACTGCTAATACAGGTATATCATTTCAGCAATTAACTGAATATGAAACTGACATTCAGATGCCAGACTTATCAACCCTAAAAAAATTATTAGTACTTTATAACATATCCGCCGATACATTACTTGATTTACCTTCTTACAGTAATAACTTAACTCCTGAAGAAATTGAATTTATGGACATGTATAGAAAATTGCCGGAAAGTTTGAAAATTGAAATTAAAGGTGAAGTTAAAGGAATTGTAAGAGTCACAAGTCCAGTTGACTCTTCTGAAACAAAAAGAAAAAAGCAAGCTTTAAAATAGCAAACTTAATAGTTGTTAATCATATATTAACGCTCTAGTGGCGTTTTATCTGAAATTAACCACTATTAAATTGCCTTTTTTAAAATTACTTTACTAGTATGTATTTTTGTTTTGTATTCCTCTAAACCTTTTATAAATCCTTTAATTTCGCCCAATATTTCTATTTTGAGATTATTGGGAAGTTTTTCATAATAGTATAGTATTCTTTCCTCGTCATTATCTATTTTTCTTCTATCAGATTTATATAAAATATAATCAACTGATACATCGCATAAATTTGATAGTTTTAGTAGAACATTATCCCTTATTGAAGCACTTCCATTTTCATACTTTATAAAAGTTGATTGACTAACTTCGAGCATTTTGCTCATTTGATAAATTGTCCAATTATTTTCTATTCTTAATTCTCTAATTCTATTAAACATTAGCTCTCCAAATTTCTCCTGATAAATTGCAAAACATAAAAGGTATTTTAAATTACTAAAAATGTTCTTTAAAATACTATAATTATAAGAAACAATACAATTTAGATATCCTTAACCATATATAGAACCCAGTTGTATTTTATATATATTTATCACATTATGTTAATTCATGTAATAAATATAAATCTAAACCTTGGTAAAATCAAGAATTAAACCACTTTTTTCATTTTTTTAGATTAGTTCTTTATTGAAATCAAAAAAGAAAGCTAATGGATAATCCATTAGCTTTTTAAAATTTAATTAATATTATTTTCCTTCAACAAACCACTTATTGCCATCCTCAAGAAAAAGATAAATGGTCTTTCCCATGACTCTACAAGTATATCTTATACCGTGTCCTCCTACTTTAACGCTTGCAGCTTTCTTCTTGTCTATAATTTTGTCGATTATGTATTTTTTGCCATCATCCCATACAAACGACTCAGGTGTAAGTACTCCATCTGAAGAAAACACAGCATATACCTGAATATAAACCTTTCTCACAAATAAACACACTCCCTTACTTAAAATATGATACAGGAAAAATTACGTTTTCTTCTATCGGGTTCGCATTAAGTTTTTTGTCCCTCAGCAAAAGAGCTCTTTGTACTGAATAATGCCCATAACGTTTCCTAACATCATCAATACAGCCTTCTAAAAGTTCTTTTCTTAATCGAATATTATCATCATCAAACAAACTTAGCTGAGTATGTGAGTCTGCTGTTATAAGGTCTGTAGCTCTAACTCCAATAGAGCGTATAGGTTTGTCCCAAGTCCAGTTATTTAAGAAAATATCATAGGCTTTCTCTGCTATCTCGCTGCTGATAAATGTATGAGTACTCAACTGAGCCTGTCTGTTTATAGTTAAAAGTTCCTTGTCACGGACATGTATCTGTATTGTCTTACCTTTAAAATAGTGCTTTCGAAGTCTTTCTGCAACGCTGTCAGACAGAACATACAGCAACATTTTAACATCCTCGTTATTTTCTAGGTCTCTGGGAGTAGTCATACTGTTCCCAATACCTTTGATTATGCTTTCTGTTCCAGTGTTAGACACAGGTGTTGTATCAAGACCATTTGCAAAAACCCACAGATATTCGCCCCACTTGCCCAACAGGGCAGTAAGAACATTAGGTGAAACCGTTGCAATATCACCAATAGTGTACAGACCGATTTTGGAAAGCTTCCGCCAGGTAGAAGGCCCTACGTATAAAAGTTCCTTTGCCGGTAGCGGAAATATATCATTTTTATAGTTGTCTCGACTTATTTCGGTAACGGCATTAGGCTTTTTTAGATCGCTACCAAGCTTGGCAAAAATTTTATTCCAGGACACACCAATTGAAACTGTTATCCCTGTCTCATCTTCCATCCGGTGGCGTATTTCTTCTGCAATCTTTTTACCATCTCCGAACAGCCGGGCTGATTCAGTGACATCCAACCAATTTTCATCAATGCCGAAGGCCTCGATTTTGTCGGTATAATCCCGGTATATATCCCGTGCAAGCTTGGAGAATCTGATATACCTATCATAATTAGGTGGAACTACAACAAGGTTTGGACATTTCTGCCTTGCCTGCCATATAGCTTCCCCGGTTGTAATTCCATACTTTTTAGCCACATAATTTTTTGCAAGTATAATTCCATGTCTATGCTCAACACTTCCTCCAACGACAACAGGCTTATTTTTAAGTTCTGGCTGATACAGACACTCGACACTTGCATAAAAATTGTTTAAATCTGAATGTAAAATTACTCTTTCCATATTTTTCACCCATACACATCAGAACATATGTTCTTTTTTTTATTATATGATGAAATATATTTTTTTACAACAGGAATGTTATGTAAATTAACCTAAAACATACATTATTGATAACTACGCGACTGTATATTTATATAAGTAAGTGAACAATGAATGCAAATCTTAAAGACTAATATGATTTAATTCTCTTCAAACATGATCTGACCTGTTGTAATATAATCAGCAATACAATTTCTAATCTGTTTCTTAGATATACTATTAAATTTTTTATCAATAGCCCTTACAAGTTCGCTTAAATCTCTCCTTTCTTGCTCTAATCTTTCAACTCTCAATCTATAATTTTCATTTTCCATTAGAATATCATTGTAAAGTTCATCTTTGAATTCTGAATCAATTTTAATTGTGATATTATTAGCCTCCGGATCCTGTTCGCTTTCCAGAACCTGATATGAAGAGATATCGTGTTGATTATTATTAGTTTCAATTTTATGTACTACAGCTCCGGAAGATGAATTATCAGAATTATTGTTCTCAGCCTGGTCTATAGTCTGTATATTGGAAATTCCGCTAACTACCTTATAATCAACTATATCAATTACATTATCACCTAAAACTGAATTATCTTTAATGCTTTGATTCTTTTCATCAGGCACAACGACATTGGATTTTTCCAACCGGTTGGATTTTTTCATTTCTTGCATATCCCTTTTTGACATATCGGGATTAATCTCATTAAGTTCATCTTTTGTCATAGTGGACATTTCAATACACTGTGCATAGTTATATTGGCTATACTCTGCCTTGAGGTTTTTCGTTTCCGGATCTCCAAATTTTTCAGCAATTTTAATAAAATTGTAAACAGAACTTTTTTTCATATTTAATTCCGCTTCGACACAGTCAATCAGATTATCATACCCACGATCCTTGAAAAGCTTTTTATTCTTTATATCTATAAGAGAGTAGCCAATTTCAATATAATTGTTTACGATATCCTTACATTTTCTAAGGATAAAACTTAAATTGCCATCCAATGTTGATGTATCAGCTGTATCAACACCCAGTGTGGAGTAGTCAAAAGTAACTGTCTCAACAGATTTAGTATCAATTTCGGCAAGATCATTCGCGATTTCAGGTACCTGGGTGTCAATTTCAGGGGTACCGTTCACTCTTTCTAGGGTTTTTTTGTATACGTCGCAATCAATATCATATTTACTGTATATGTTTTTAATCACGCTCTTTAGTGCACTACCTCTTACCAAAAGTACTGAGCACCCATCGTTATGGCTACAAAAGCAAGGGCAATCTTCTCTTATTTCAGTACAGCCAGATTCAGTACCGATGCGCGGTTTTTTCTTTTCAGAGGTGCCGATCCACTTGTCCTCCCACTCAGGATCATCAATGCAAACATGGGTATCAGTTGTCCCCTGGGCATCTGCCTCATATGTGTACTTAATATCCTTCTCCAGCGGGCACCACTCAGGTGCTGTATCTGGATTAAAATCCTTAGCGGAAGCAATCTTTTTCTGTCCTTCGGTAAATTGATAACAGTAATGTATATGTGGTTCACATGGGCGTTTTGTCGTTTTTATGCCATCATCAGCAACTACGCTGACATATGTGTTTTCTCCACTGTACCAGTGTCCTGCATTACACTTTCCGCATGCCCGGGTAGGTGTAGTACAATCTTGCTTCACTTCCTCAGGCTCCTGTTCCGTTGACTCAAAATTGTTGCAGGCCACCTGATTTATTGACACACGGCGCTTTTTCAATTTGCATTTACGGTATTCTACAGATTCGCAATCAATCGCATGATCACAAGCACCACACTTCATAAAATCCTTCCACATCTTATTGATTTGGTCTATAGAATCAGACTTTTTATCGTTGAAAAACTTCTCGATTATCTCCTTCTTAGCCGTGATCCCTTTTTTGTTTGCGCTACAGCTGATAGACAGTGTACGCCGGCAGTCGGCCAGATGATCTGTATTATAACTGGCATTTAAGTCCGGCTGATCCTTACAATACTGAAGGATTTCCTCCATGCGCTGATGATCAAGGCTGTTTATACTGATTGTATTTTTATCATCCAGTCTTCCTACCCACTCAGTTTTATGGTTAGGCTTTTGGGAACCGGCTCTGCACTCAAAACGCTTAAAAACAGGCTTTGGGTATCCTTCCTCCACAAGCATTACAAATGGGCAAGTCCGGCATTCCACACGCTCAATATCGTCTTTAACTTTCAGCGGATCCGTTGCAGTTGGCAGAAGCGTTAACTGATAGCCTGTTACTTCTGCCTTTGTTGATTTTTTAAATACAATCCCGCACTTTGTATAATAAGTTTTAGACATTTTATACACTCCCTTTACTTTAACTCCGTTTAAATTTATATTTAATAGTTTTTTGATGGTTTTCTCCAAATAGACTATTAAATCTTAGTATTGTTGCTCGTAGTTCTCTATAAAATCCTTTGCTTCATCTATGCTTTCACAATCCCATTCTGGATACCGGCAACCCTCGCCATATTCCCACTCATCTTGTTTAAATAGGACATATTCGCTGTGATGACCTTCACTAATTTCCTTTTTGTTTGACTGAGCTATTACAAAACCCTTAAATTGCTTAATTTTTTTCATCGTAATAATCACTCCCTTCATCAATGATACTTACTATTATTCTGATTCTGCTTTTCCCCGCTTTTACAAATACTTCAGTTTTTCCAATTTGTATTAAGTCCTCGAAATTTTTTAATTCTAGTGTAGCCTTGTGACTACTAAGTGTCTCTACAAAAGCTATGGCATCCTTCAAATTTGTCTCAGTACACTCATTTAGTACCTGATACTGATTCTCACAATAGCACCGATATTTTTTGTTCATATCTTCAACTCCTGTTCGCTTTTATTATGATATAATCATAATACATGTACCCATGTATATCTATTGGCAACTTCTACAAACATGTACCCATGTGTTTGGTTAATTAATACATGTACCCATGCAATTTATCTATGATATACTAAAGTTGAGGTGACGTACATGGCTACAGAAGCTAAATTAAAAGCAAATGAAAAATATATTAAAGAAAAGACGGACGAAATCAAACTAAGGGTTCCAAAAGGATATAAAGTTAAGATTAAGGAGGCAGCAGATAAATCTAAAATGAGTGTTAATTCATTTATAATCGCTGCTATTCAAGAGAAAATAGAACTAAGTGGCATAATATAAAACTATATCAGAGTTTTTATTACCTTTTCCTCTAATCTTATATCTAAAAAATTATTCTGCATTAATTAATAGTTACTGTATAAATATACATTTTCTTTTTCAGTAACCCAGTTAATTGGTTAAGTTCTTGGGGGGTCATTCATGACCTCCCCCCAGTTCATTTTTGCAAAAGTTTTGAGGTCTTGAACCATGTAATTTTGAACTTAATCCCTTAAACCATGATCTGAACTTGCTTGTACAACTATGTAAGGCAGCCTTTCCTATAGACGTTTTTTCAATTACAGTATTTTTGTCTGTACCTTCAAAGTCATTTGAATTCCTATACTTTCTATCAACTAAATTATCTGTATTAAATAAATTTTTATTATTTCCCTGGTTTTCAACTATTTCAGTTTCGGGTTCCTTGGTTTCATCCACACAGGCCTGTGCTGCCGGAACACCTTCTGATACTGAGAAAGAATTATCTTCTTGCAGATTTTCTTCAAGTAATGAAATCTGTTCTAGGTCGCATTTATCAGAAATTACTTCTAAATTGCATTCATTAATTTTATATAAATTTGAGGTCTGGCCACCGTCCTTCCGGAAGCGTGAAGTTCTTTCTACTGCACCATATTTAATCAGCTCACGTACTGCCCTTTTTATGGTTGATATTGATTTCCCTACTATTTGAGCTATCCTGTTTAGAGATGGAAAGCAAGTCTGATTTGTGTTATCCGCATGTTTACAAAGACAAAGATATACAAACCTCGCACTTT
>JAEVZU010000298.1 GCA_023392075.1 Bacillota bacterium
AGTCCAAACATATGTTATTATCTCCTGTCAATAATAGACTTAATATCATCATAAAACTTTGGGCCTATCTTATATGTGGAGCCGTTTATCAGACTTACTTCCTTATTTTTGAAATCAATCTTTTCAATGTACTCTGAGTTGATAAAAGCTGAACGGTGGATTCGGGTGAACCTGTCGTCATCGATTCTGTTGACAAGTTCCTCCAGACCTTCATAGGTTTGATATTCTGAATATTTTGTATAAACGGTTGTTTTAGTGCCGACATGCTCAATACACAGTATATCGTCACAATTAATGAAGTACACTTCGGGACCGCATTTGACGCTGACAGTTTTTTTAGAACGTCTTACAACATTTTGCTCGTTATATTTTATGAGTGTTTTTTCCAGTTCATCCCAACCTGGTTTCTGTATGTAATTAAAAGCCTGAACATCAAAAGCTTTTAGTGTGTATTCAAGGAACCCGGTAATAAAAATGATTTCACAGGGATAGTCGTGTTCCCGGATCTGTTTGGCTATATGCATCCCGTTTGTATTGGTCCGTAAATTGATGTCCAGTATGCATATGTTTATGTTACGGCTTTTAACCTTTTCTAAAAACTCATCAGGTGAATCGGTAGCTAATATCAATTCACCATCTATCTTGTTCTTCTTTAACAGGTAAGGAATTTGTCTTTCATATTCTGCCAATAATTCGTGTTCATCATCAAGCACAGCAATATTTATCATATTATTAACCCCCGTTAACGATAGTACTATAATATAACATTTTAGCTAATTTTACAATATTCGCCAAGTAATATTATGTAAAATTTACAGGAAAAATAGCCAAAGTAGGCAAAATGACTGGCATACCACGTTAAATTAATATAGGAAAATAGAGGGTAAAAAATCTTGAATTTTATTGGTTTAGTATTTTAACATTACTAAATTTGACAGTAAGGGAAAAATGCTTGGAAAGGATAGTATTAGTTATCAATCCGATTCAGAGGATTATAAGGTTAATGTTTTGTATGATGTAGATTCAATTGACATTGGATTTTCAAGCAATTTTGAAGTATATACCGATATATTGTTAAACGACGGCCACAATTCGGAATTTAAATTGAAAGTTGGATCAAACAAAGTAAAAATAACGGTAATTGCTGAAAACGGCGATACCAGGAATTATTCACTGGTTGTAAACAGAGCAAAACCATCTGCAAAATTAGCCTCATTACAGGTTAATGAGTACTATTGCGGTACTGATGTTAATTCATATGATTTAAACGTTGACTACGATACCAGCAAGGTAAAAATTAGTGCTGTAGCCGTGGATAAATCCGCTAAAGTAACCGGAAATGGTACATATAATTTAAAGGTTGGCACTAATAAATTTACTATTACTGTTACTGCCGCAGATAAAACTCAAAAGAAGTATTCGTTGACAGTAAACCGGTCAAAAAGCAGCCCAAAAGTTATAATCTATTGGGTGCTGCTAAAGGATTAAGGTTCAAGCAGTCTCATCCTGTAAGCATTCATGGTTGTTGTACCCAATTTGTCCATCAGTCGGTAGTTGGCAACAGCTCCGACTGCGGCACCTATTACAGGAACCAGCTGGAGCATTTTTGCAAGGTCGATGTAGTCTCTGTATTCCTGCTGGAAAGTTCTCCAGTCAAAGGAGTTGATATCCTCGGGAAGAGCCCCTGAAAAACTTTGCCAATCCTTCACTTGACGATAGATTTCTATTACTCTTTCCTGGCTTGAAAATGCCAGCTGAAATATATACAAAATATATAGGCGCTCCTTGTAGTTTGAAGCGTCAAATCCGTAAATGGCCGCCGAATCGAACAAAAATTTGAGCTTCAGGCTTAAAAGAATGGGGAAATCCGCCATACCCAGAAATATGCCTCCGGCACCTGTCCAGGCTCCGCTGGCTGCTGCGGTTTTTTTATAGAAGCTTATTCTTTCATTCAGCAATTGCTCCCGTTCCTGCAAAGGCGCGATGATAAGCGGCGCGGATGCAGTCAGTTCAGATCCGAACAGGACCGCTTTTACCATGCCTTTGATAGTTTCTGTAATGACTTTATGCGCCTTCTCCGGAATAAGACCATTCATCTTATTCTGAATCCCTTTACTCAGCCGGTTTGTCAGCGAAGGCTGATTTAACATTTCCAGCTGCCACATTTTTAATTCATATAGTGCATTGCGTTCGTAACTGTCCATAATCCATCCTCAAAATATAAAGGTTATTTATTGATATATATTTAGTATACGACTGAGCTGTTGTTTTGTATGAATACCCTCTATTGAAAATGTACAATATGTTTTTGAGTGGTTAATTTGCCCTGCGGCTGCGTTGAAGCCGCTTGCAAGGCACAAAGCCCTTACTGCACGCCTTTGCCTTGCCGCAAGCCAAATTATCTCACTCAAAAATCACCGGCCTCACGCTGAAATATTTTGGCAATTTTCGAGGAGGATGGACGCAGCCTTGCTGCCGCAAGGCAAGGACGACGACAAAGAAAAGTGGCAAAATAGGCGGCGTGAGGCGTATTATACATTGTCAATAGAGGGTAATAATATTTAAATAATTTTCTAATATTCAAAAGTAACATTGCACATGACTGCTGAGAAAATATTGACAGTATAAAATATAAATGGTAACATATGAATGAATAATTTGAAATTCATTCATTTTTATATGGAGACCTGCATATGGATAATAAAAAGACTCAAATTTATGACAGTGCGAAAGAATTATTCAGTCTGAATGGTTTCAAAGATACAAATGTATCCGATATTACCAAAAAGGCCGGTGTAGCTGTAGGAACTTTTTATAACTACTATTCTTCAAAAGAAAAACTGTTCATGGATATTTTTTTAGATGAAAATGTAAAACTTAAAAAAAGCTGTTTGCAGTCAATAGACCTTAATAACAGCCCGTTGGAAGTAGTCAGGCAAATGCTTTCGCTGAACGTTAAAGGAATGAAAGCCAATCCCGTTCTGAAAGAATGGTACAATAAAAGTGTTTTTAACAAGATAGAACAGATATACCGTGAGGAAAACGGACTTAAAGACTTCGATTTCCTGTATAACTCCTTTTATGAAATAATTTTAAAATGGCAGGAAGAAGGTAAAATGAGGAGGGACATTGACAGCAAAATTATTATGACTATTTTTGCTGCCATTATCAATGTTGATACACATAAGGAAGAAATAGGCATTCAATATTTTCCGGAACTTCTGGACTATATGTCAGAGTTCATTATGAAGGGACTGACCGACTGCCCCTGACAGAATCAGAGGCGGTTTTTTTTACTCACAAAATGAATGAATATAAAAATATTCATTACAACGGCTTCTTAATACGGGAGGAGGTAGGATGCGGGATAAAATCAGCGCAATAGATAAACATTTGACAGACAACACAAACTACGGAATGAACACGCAAATAACTCACAGAGTATTTGGTGAAAACGCACAAAAGGCAATAAACTGCGCAAATGCCGAGATTATACGGCTTGAAAACATTATGAGCCGTTTTATTCCTGGAAGTGAGATAAATGCTATAAGCGAATTCTCAGGAATAAAACCGGTAAAAGTATGTGATGAAGTTTACAGGGTACTGGCATATGCCAATGAATTATCAAAAGCAAGCGATGGATTGTTTGATGTCACAATCGGTCCTCTGGTGGATTTGTGGAATTACAAGCATGCATCCGGGGTGCCCGATGAAGCAGACATTCGGCAGGTTCTACCATTGGTCAGCTATTGTCACCTGCTGCTGAACCCTTGTGAAAACACTGCCGAACTTGGAGCGCGGGGGCAATCCATTGATTTGGGCGGTATAGGAAAAGGTTTTGCAAGTGAGAGAATTATTGAAATTTTCAAGAGGTATGATATCGTGTCGGCCTTTACCAATATCGGCGGAAATGTCTCAACCCTGGGAAATAAACCCGACGGTACTCCCTGGATGGTTGGTATACGTCATCCCCGGCAGGAAGGCTGTCTGCTTGGGGCTGTCCCTGTAGCAGGCAAGTCCGTGGTTACCTCAGGTGACTATGAACGATATTTTATAGACCGGGAAGGTGTCCGGAGGCATCATATTCTGAACCCGGATACCGGTTATCCCGCAGAATCCGGGCTTATGAGCGTAACAGTAGTCTCAGACAGAGCTATGAGTGCCGATGCATTATCCACCCTTATTTTTGTGGCAGGATTGGAAAAAGGGACAGAGTTTATTAAAAAGTCTCCCGGGACTGAAGCAGTTATGGTGGATGAGCATCAACAGATTTATATAACCCGTGGTCTTGAGGACTATTTTCAACCGGCCGCTTATATTACAACAAAAATTATATGAAAGGAAACCAGTTATAATGAAAACTAGTGTGAGAAAGAGGGGGAAAATCAAAGTGTGGATAGTTATATTAATAATAATAGGAGTAATAGGAGTTGCTCTTCTGGGAGGAATAATGGGTACCGAACCGGGAAGACGTGAAATCAAAAATCTTACCATTAACGACTTAAACTTTAATAAATTGCACGATGGCGTATATGTGGGAGAGTACAAGGGCAAAAAGGACAGCTTTAGAAATACCAAGGTACAGGTAACGGTATCTTCAGGCAAGGTTACAGATATTAAAGTACTGAAGGGAGCTTTGAATAAAGAGGGAAAACCTGCTGAAATCAATGCAAAAGGCTCTACTGTAAAAGATTTGTTTGATAAAGTAATCGAAACCCAGTCACTGCAGGTAGATGTCATCAGCGGTGCCACCCTGACCTCAAAAACACATATAAAAGCTGTGGAAAATGCACTGGAACAGGCTGATTAAACAGTTTTAATCAGTTATCCATAAAAGATCAATCAAGGAGGCCTTCAATGAGCACTACAGTTATTTCTTATTCCTTAACGGGCAACAACCGGGCTTTGGCAGAAAGTGTGGCAAAGGAACTGTCTGCTGAACATATTAAAATAAAGGAAGTAAAATCCCGCACCATGGGATCTATTGTAATGGATGTAATTTTTAACAAAATCCCGCAGGTACAGCCAATGCCTGATAGTATTAAAGAGTGTGATTTGATTGTTTTATTCGGGCCGGTCTGGATGGGAAAGGTAGCCACACCGCTCCGATCGTACCTAAAGCATCTGAAGGACCGCCCCCGCAGGTATGCATTTATCTCCATAAGCGGAGGTGCTGACGGCTCAAACCCCGGGCTTGCAGGTGAACTGAAAAAAAGGACAGGGAAGGACCCTGCTGTACTGCTTGACCTGCATATTACCGAACTTTTACCGTCCAGCCCCAAGCCTGCCCGCAAAGATACATCGGCATACCGGTTAAAACCTGCTGATATTGTTAAATTGACGGATAAAATTATGACAGCCCTTTCTTCGTGAGAAGGGCTGTTTTTTATTATGATAAAAATTTATAATAGTAATATATATGTTAATTTAACTTGTTGTGCAGGTCAATTTTGATTTAAAGGTATAATTATAAGCAGTTTTTGTCTTGCAAAATTGAGTACTAAAAGAAAGAACTGGAGATACATATGTCGGACTATATATTAACTTATTCAAAGACCAGATTTTACCCGCTTGAGCCTGTAAAGGAGGATATAAGGATTGAAGATATCGCACACGCCCTTTCTCTGATGACAAGGGCTAACGGGCATTTCAAACACTTTTATTCGGTGGCCCAGCACTCAATCAGCTGCTGCAGGGAGGCCAAAAGCAGGGGATATTCCCAAAGGGTACAGCTGGGCTGTCTGCTGCATGATGCCAGTGAGAGCTATATCTCTGATCTGACAAGGCCTGTTAAAAAGAATATGCCTGAATATTTTGCTATTGAGGATAAGCTCCAGAAGGTCATATATGACAGGTTCGGCCTTGGGGATATATCGGAAGCCGAGCTCAAGCTTATTTCAGCGGTTGATGATTCGCTGCTTTATTATGAATTTGATACACTGATGAATGTACAGCTGCTTGAGTCCGGACCGGTTATCTCCATGCAGCACGACTTTTCACAGCGGGATTTTAAAAGTGTGGAAAATGAGTTTCTGAGTTTATTCAGAAAAGTTTCAGGCATGTCTGGAACTTATAAATCGGTGGGTATTGACGGCTGAAAGGGAAAATGATTTAAGAATAATTTAACGTGTTGTGCTAATTGAAATTGTCTTTGCTTTACAGCTAGATTTAATAGAATCAACTGGCAGCACGAGGACAACTTCATGAAATAAGATACACGGTTAAAAACAATTGCGATAAATTGTCGACAAGGTAAAGCGGTTTTACGGGCAAAGCAGCAGGACGCTGCTTTAAGCTTCAAATCGAGACAGGATGTCGAGTTTGAGTGACGGTAAAATCGCTTTATAATGAGGCAGTACAATTTACGTAATTGTTTTTGGTGCGTCTTATTTCATGAAGTTAGTACTGAAGCTACCAGTTGATATAAAAAGGACAATAGAATAATAGAATTATACTATGGAAAACTATTCAGAAGAACATATATAAAGTGAGACTTTCTGAAATGACAATTGAGCATAATATATTTACTGAAATCGAGACACATTTATTAGAGGACAAAAAGCCATCAATTTACCTTGAGGATATATCAAAAACTCTGCTGTTTGAAAAATATCCGCTTGTGATGATCAACAATCTGAAGAAGGCTGAACAGTCTCCCAAGCACCATCCCGAGGGCAATGTGTGGAACCATACCATGCTGGTTGTGGACCAGGCGGCACAGGTCAGGGATAAAAGCCGGGATCCGGCGGTATTTATGTGGGCAGCCCTGCTTCATGACATCGGTAAGCCCGATACAACAAAAATCCGCAAGGGAAGAATTACCTCCTATGATCATGATATAGCAGGCGCCGGTCTGGCAAGAAAGCTATTAGCGGAATACCTGGATGACGAGGTTTTCATAAATAAAATTGCAGAGCTTGTAAGATGGCATATGCAAATACTTTTTGTCAATAACAATTTGCCTTTTGCCGATGTAAAATCAATGTTAAGGAAAACCGACATTGATGAAGTTGCTCTGCTTGGGTTCTGTGACAGGATGGGAAGACTGCATGCCGACCGCAGTGAGGAGGAAGAGAATATCAAGAGGTTCCTGACAAAGGTTAAAGCTTATCAAGCCTGAAAACCTTGACCTTTCTCAGGAACACCATGGAAATCAACTGGGCACAGCCTATAAACAGCAGAAAATAGTTCAGATGGGTTTCGTTTCTGAAAAAGGTCAATATGCCCATAAGGATCACGGTACTTATAAACCTGCCGGAGTTAAGCATTATTTCCTTGTTAATAATATACTCCACTCTCAAATCCTCTTCATGCCGGACGCTTATGATGTTAAAGCTTGCTGAGGCCAGCGGCACCAAAAAGAAAGGCACGGAGGCCGAATCCAAAATCATAAAAAACAATAAGGAATGGTAGCTTATATTTATTACAAGTCCCCATACCGCAGCAAACATAAGTATTGCGCCCAGCAGCATTGAAATCAGTCTCAATTTGGGCTTAATAAGCTTTTGTTCGGCTATATATGCCGCTGATGAGATAAGGGATGCGAAGAGTGAAAATTTTCCTACGGCCAGTTCACTTCCTGTCGATCTGTATACGAGAACTATTATTAGAAATCCGATAATAACATCTCTGAAGCCCCAAACAGCTATGCTTCTTCTAAGATTTTTCCAATCCTCGCAATTGTTTTTAAAGATTTTGTCATGGTTCAGACGGGTTCCGTAATTATCTGCTCTCAGCATTAGTGAAACCAGGATAAGAATTACAAATAGTATCAGAGAAGAAGAGAAAACTATGGTATAACCCGCTGAGACAGTGTTTGCATTGATTATAAATGCTGAAGTAATTGGGGCCAACGCTCCGAAAATACCTGATATGCCGCCGTTAAACCCGTTAAAAGTATCCCTGTTTTCAGTGGAGGTAAAATCGAAACTCAGGACATGGTAGGAAAGCCAGTAAAAACCGGCCGCTATACCGAACAGCGCACCTACTGGTATTACATATTCGGCAACATTGTCTTTTAAAAGCAATATAAACCCGAAAAACGTAATAAAAAAAATTATCCCAAGCCGCAATGCCCAGATACCGTTCTTTTTTTTGGATAACCGGCCTGCCAGGATAAAAGCCGGAGGTACAAGGGCATAATGCATAAGGTTATATTGTGCTATCACCATGAAATTGTTGGATTTCTTCCAAAGAAAAATGTTTACAAACACATTGGAAAGCCCCATTGCAAGCGTGAACAGGGCGCTGATAACAAGTAGTATTTTAGCTTTCCCGGACATTAATACCTCCTGAAGCAAAATGACTTAAAACGCTGTAACTCAAGTATATATTTTTAACAAAGTAATTGGAGATTATTTGTTTTTAATTAGTTATAATGTGGTAAAATAAAAATTAGTTTTTCAAATACTTTTATAAAAATTATATTATTATAAATTTAAGAGGATCGGTATACTGACTTCAGCCGGTCCGGAAATGGAGAAGAGTATGATTAATTTTGAATTTTACAATCCTGCCAGAATAATATTCGGAAAGGATACCGAATCCCAGGCCGGAAAGCAGATAGCCAAATATGGTAAAAGAGTATTGCTTCATTATGGCGGAGGATCGATCAAAGCTAATGGTGTGTATGATAAAGTTGTAAAATCACTTCGTGAAGAGGGGTTATTCTTTACAGAACTTCCGGGAGTTGTTCCAAACCCCAGATTAAGCCTTGTCCGTGAAGGGATAAGGCTCTGTAATGAAAATAATCTGGACTTTGTGCTGGCAGTGGGCGGAGGAAGCGTTATCGATTCTGCAAAGGCCATTGCGGCAGGAGTCAGGTACAGCAGCGATGTGTGGGATTTATATATGGATAATTCCAAACTCGCAGGATTGACAGAAGCTCTTCCGGTAGGAGTTGTTTTAACCATACCTGCAGCGGGTTCCGAATCTTCCACTGCCTCTGTTATTACTAATGAGGAGGGCTGGCTGAAACGTGCAATAAATACCGAAGTAATAATACCGAAATTTGCGGTATTGAACCCGGAATCCAGCTATACACTTCCTGCATACCAGACAGCCTGCGGTGCAAGTGATATTCTGGCTCACCTGATGGAGAGATACTTTACCCAGGAGCCAAATGTGGATTTCACAGACAGGCTTATTGAAGCAAATATCAGAACCATACTGAATAATGCACCTCTGGCTTTGAAAAAGCCTGATGACTACAATACCAGGGCTGAAATAATGTGGGCCGGGGCGGTAGCTCATAACAATCTCCTGAATACCGGCAGGATAGGTGATTGGGGCAGCCATGACATAGAACATGAAATCAGCGGTGCATACGATATAGCTCACGGTGCGGGTTTGTCCATAGTGTTCCCTGCATGGATGAGGTACGTATACAAGCAGAATGTGGACAAATTCCTGCAGTTTGCATTGAGGGTATTCAATGTGGACTTCAGCTTTGATGACAAGGAAAAGATTGTGTTTGAAATGATAGAGAGACTTGAGGCCTGGTATGTCAGGATGGGTCTTCCAATAAGATTGTCAGATGTGAACATAGGAAGTGAAAGAATACGGGAAATGGCAGATAAATGTATGGTTGGACGAACCCATGTAGGTAATTTCCAGAAGCTTAAGGCGGATGATGTTTATGAAATCTATAAATTGGCACTGTAACATTTATAAGTAGGGCGGCAAAACACTCAGTACACGGCCCACAGCCCGGAAGGCGGAAATTTTCCTTAAGTCCGGGCTGTTTTTTATTATCCGTGAAATATAAATTTTTAGGAAAGTATTGATTGTGAAGAAGTCACCTTTTGCCGCCATCGACAAATTGCGTCCCATATTCTAAAAATATAGGAAAATATTACTTTTATATTATTGAACCATATGGCATTTATGGTAAAATTTTATTAACACATATATAATGACAGCGGGTAGATTATATGATTCTTACTTTGGCAATATGGGTAATCGCTTTTTTCCTTTTATACTCAAATGTTGGAAATAGAACCAACAGGTGGATAGCTGTCTGTTTTATCATAAGTTCCATAGGGTCACTCAAAGAGTACCTGATTGAAAACTATGTCCCCAAACTTATTCATAGATACCCGGATATCGGCCCTGAAGTTTATGTTACCATTGATAGCTGTCTAATAGCTGTGTTATACCTTCTCATACCCCTGTGTTTCATTACAATGTCGATGTATTTTGCAGGCTTTGACAGGAAGGATAAAAAGATAATTCCATTGGTTCAGTTATTTACCTTAACATTGATCGTAACTTTTATAATAATTTACCGGCCTGTGCATTTTAAGTATTATCAGCTTTACCGGAAAGACTTCTGGTATGTGATGACGGCCTATAACATCGGCTATTGCATTGCCGGCTCCATTATTGCAATCAGAAGTTTGAAACATGAATTTAACTTACAGATAAGGCGTCAAAAGAGAATCATACTGAAAATATTTTTAGTACCCTATTTTTTCTGGCTTTTTACGATATTTATAATACATACTCTGGATATAGACTGGCTTAAAAAAGTCTGGAAGGGTAATGTTTTTCTGATAATAGGAGTATTGATTTTTTATGGATATATGGCCTACAAAGAAGGTTTTATGGGCTTAAAGGTTTCAGTGGTAAAATATGACTGGAACTCCCAGATGAAGTCAGTAAGCTCAAGTACCCAGTACATAAATCACATGCTTAAAAATCAGGCAAATAAAATAAGTTGGTCGGTAGACAGTATCAGAAAAAAATTGGGAAGGGAGCATATGGAGGAGCTGGATATTATTGAGCGGTCTGCAGGACAACTGGTCTATTTCACTGAAAGGACAAACAGATGTCTTGCTACGAAATCGGCGGGAAATGATTTATGCAGTGCCGGGGAACTCATATCTATGGCTCTTGAAGCCTTCAAGCCGTTTAAGAAGGCTTATATAAACATATCTGCCCATTGCAGGGAAGATATCCTTATAAAATGTGATACAAAGGAAATTGTTGAAGTTATATACAACCTTGTGAAGAATTCATCTGAAGCTATATCCGGTAATGGAAACATTACAGTTTCAGGATATAAAATTGAAGAGGGTTATTGTATTGAAGTATGTGATGACGGTATGGGAATAGCTAAGGAAGAAATAAATCAGCTTTTTGTACCGTTTTATACCACTAAAAAGAACAATGTCAATTTTGGAATCGGCCTGTCTTACTGCAAGAGTGTGATGCAGGCACATGGAGGCTCCATACACGTGCACAGCCAAAAGGGAATAACCAGATTTGTTTTATATTTTCCCTTAAAAAGGCTGAAGAAAAAGGAGGCTGGTTAACGTCCTTTATTCGCCACATTGAGATAAAGGATAATACTTACATTACATTTTGTGGCCGCTATTGCGGCTCAAAGCCATAATATGGCTTGGGAGGTTAATATGTGCGCTATCATAAAAATTCTGATTGTGGAAGATGACCCTGACTTTGCATTTTTGATTAAGCAGCAGCTGTCAAAGGAGCCTGATTTTAATTGTATAGGAATTGCTTCAAATTCTCATGATGCAATAAAGCTGGCTAACGTGTATATGCCGCATATAGTTATTATGGATTTGAACCTTTCAGTCTCTGAATTTGATGGAGTTGAAATTTCCAGGGAAATCAGGATTAAGACGGGAGCAAAGGTAATAATCCTCACATCTCTTGAATCGGAGCGGGTTGTGGAGTATGCGGTAAAGAGGGCCTTTGCCGCGGATTACTTGCTTAAAAGCCAGTTCTCCATACTTTGCAATACCGTAAGATATGTCGCAAATGGAACCACTCCCCATCAGCTTTTGATCAGAAAGCTGATTCTGGAGGATTTATCCATTGCTGAAAGAAATATATTCGATATGATAATCGGAAAAAACATAGACATTAAATCCAGCAACAAAACCATATCCAATCAGAAAACCAGCATCTTAAAAAAGCTTGGCCTTAAAAATACAAAGGAATTGATAAAGCTGATGGGATAAGCGATGTTTGTGTATTATAATTATCTTATATAATTAAAATGTTTTGAGTAAAATAAGATAAATAATATTTTAGGAGCAGGTTATGAGAGGTTATTATTTGATGCCCCATCCGCCGCTTATAATCCCGCAGGTGGGTAAGGGCCAGGAAAAACAGATAAGGAAAACCATCGACAGCTGCGAGGCGGTAGGCAGGGAAATTGATAAATCAGGTATCAATACAATAATAGTCATTACTCCCCATGGAACTGTTTTCAGAGATGCGGTAGCACTGATGGAGGTTGAAAACCTTAAGGGTGACTTCGGTAAATTTGGAGCTGCACAGGTCAGTTTTGACCTGAAAATAGATTTATCACTTACACGTGAAATTATAAAGGAAGCGCAAAAGGTGCATATTGCTGCCGTGGCCCTGAACAGGGAGAATGCAGGAGCCTACGATGTATCCCTGGAGCTGGATCATGGGGCCGCTGTCCCTTTGAGCTTTGTTAAAAATCTGAATGAATTTGAAATCGTACACATCACATATGGAATGCTGTCACCTATTGAGCTTTATTCTTTTGGTATGGCTATAGAGAAAGCGTGCCAGAAGACAGGCACCCAGGCGGCGGTTATTGCCTCGGGAGATCTTTCGCACAGGCTCACAAAGGATGGCCCCTATCCGTACAGCCCATATGGTGCAAGATTTGATTCCCGCCTGATGGAACTGCTTGAGCAGGGGGATTTCAAAAGTTTGTTCAACCTTGATAAAGCCATGATCAGAGAAGCCGGAGAATGTGGCCTGCGGTCACTTTATATTCTGGCGGGAACCCTTGACGGAAAAGCTGCCAAAGCCGAAGTCCTGAGCTATGAGGGCCCGTTCGGGGTGGGCTACGGTGTCGCACGCTTCAAGGTATCCGAAGGTAGGTCAATTTTTGACGATATTAAAAATCCGGGCAGGGAAAGCCATGTAAAAAGACTTGACCAGGGCACTGCCTTTACCAGACTGGCCAGACGTAATATTGAAAACTGGTTCAGGACGGGAAAGTCTTTGGCAGTAAAGGATATTAAAGATAAGGAATTATTAAGTGACAGAAAAGGTGTTTTTGTATCGCTGAAGCTGGCAGGTGAATTAAGGGGCTGTATAGGAACCATAGAGGCCGTCACCGGGTCGGTGGGAGAGGAGATCCTTAACAATTCCTTATCGGCTGCCTTTGAGGATCCCAGGTTTTCACCCTTAAGGGAGGACGAACTGTACCAGGTGGATATTTCCGTTGACCTGCTGTATCCGGCGGAAAAGTGCAGTTTTAAGGATTTGGATCCCGAAAACTATGGAGTTATTGTTACCAGCGGCAGAAAGAGGGGATTGCTGCTGCCAATGCTGGAAGGCATTGATTCCAGTGAAGAACAGGTTTCAATTGCTCTGCAGAAGGTAGGAATCGAAAAAAACGAAGCTTATGAAATCGAGAGGTTTAAAGTAGAGAGATTCAAAGAGGTGGAAGTTTGAAAAAAGAGGCTATGTTTTTTCATCCGGAGAATGGGAAAATCAGATGTGTACTTTGTCCCCATTACTGCCTTATAGCAAAGGAGCATATTGGATTTTGCGGAGTGAGGCAATGCTGTGAATCCGGAGGTGAACTGAAGCTGTTTACCCTGAATTACGGTGAAATAACTTCAATTTCGCTGGATCCCGTAATAAAGAAGCCCTTGTACCATTTCCACCCGGAAGATAACATTTTGTCCGTCGGAACCTTCGGCTGCAATTTCAAATGCAGTTTTTGCCAGAATTATTCTATTTCCCAGTACAGAGCCGACAGCCGGTATGTGCCGGCTGAGGAAATGGCCGATATCAGCCTGCAAAACAGTGACAGCATTGGTTTGGCCTTTACCTATAACGAGCCGTCCATCTGGTACGAATATGTTTATGATGTTGCAAGCACGATAAAGAGAAGGGACAGAGAACATAAAATAGTACTTGTCACAAATGGATATATAAATGAGGAACCGCTTAAAAAACTGCTTCCCTATGTTGATGCCATGAATGTTGATTTAAAAGGTGATGAGGAATTTTATAAAAGCATATGCCTCGGTAAACTGGAACCTGTTATGAATACCATCAGGGCTGCAAATAAAGAGGGCTGCCATATTGAAGTAACCACTCTTCTTATTCCCGGAGAAAATAACAGTCATGAAACCCTGGACAGGCTGGGTGATTTTCTTGCATCTGTTAACAGGGATATTGTGCTTCACGTATCAAGGTTTTTTCCCAGGTACAGGATGCAAAAACCGGCCACGGACATTGAAGATTTAAAAAAGGCGTATCAGCAGTTAAGGAAAAAGCTCACCAATGTGTATGCGGGTAATATCAGCGAAGAGGAAAAGGCGTATATTATGAAAGAATGATTTTTTTTATGGAGTGTGCCATGGCAGAACAACTAAGTCTTTTGGATAATAGTGTTGAAAAGGTTTCAAGCGGCAAGGTTAAAACAATAATCTCGGCGTCAAGGAGAACGGATGTGCCTGCCTTTTACTACCACTGGCTGCAGGAGGTACTTGCAGCAGGCAGGGTTCAGGTGCCGAATCCGAGATTTCCTGATAAAAGATACGTGGTGGACCTGACACCTGACGGCGTTCATTCCATAGTACTGTGGAGCAAGAATTTTAAAAGGGTTTTGGATGATCCGGGGCACTTAACGGAATATAACCTCTATTTTCAATATACAATAAATAATTACTCCGGGCTTATTGAACCCAATGTCCCTGAGTATACCGAACCGCTTAAAATATTGGAGGGTTTGCTGAAGAAATATGTACCTGAGCAGTTCAATATACGGTTTGACCCTGTAATTATATCGACAAGGGGTGAGGTAAGTCCGACGCCTGATAGGCCTGAGAAGGCAAGACTCCTGGCTTTTGAACGGTTGTGCGGGGATTTATGTTCTCTTGGTATGCAGAAATGCAGGGTTACAACTTCATATCTGGCCATGTACAGTCATTTAAATAACAGAATAAAGCAGTGCGGTCTGGATATAAGACACCTGGACGGTGATATGCAGTCAGGATTTTTTACCAGGCTGGCTGAAATCTCCAATAACCATGGTTTGAAATTGTATTCCTGCGCCAGTCCGGTTCTGGAAAAAATTGAAGGTATAGCCCGGGGGAATTGTATCGATGGGGAACTGCTGGAGAGACTTTTTGGAGGAAGAGTGAAAAAGTCAAAGGACAGTGGACAGAGAGAAGCCTGCGGCTGTTCCTACAGCAGGGATATAGGCATTTATTCGAAAACTGCCGGCGGAATGAAATGCTTTCATGGCTGCAAATACTGCTATGTCATGGACAGCAATTGATATCTATTTGCCGTAACAAATTGTTATAACAAAAAACACTTACTTTTTTAGTAAGTGTTTTAATTATGTTATCTGATTCTGACTCTGTGTTTAATACAGAAGTTGTGTTCGTTTGAGGCAAGATAGATTATTCCTTCAATAAATCCTACCAGGGAAGGAATACCGGTCCAGCAGAACAACAGGTACAGGATACCCATTCCGATCTTACCCATGTAAAACTTGTGAATGCCGAGACCACCCAGAAAAATTCCCAGCAGACCGGCAGCTATTTTACTCTTGATCGGCCAGGCAGGACTAATACCTTCATTGACCATTTGCTGGTAATGGTAAGCCTGTTGTGTCTGCGCTCCCTGATTTGGATATACCGGCTGGTGGTATGGCTGCTGCTGTTGCTGATTTGGCTGCTGAAATTGAGGCTGTTGCCCGCCCGTCGGTCTTTGGAAGTTTTGCTGGGCAGCTGCCGCATTGGCTGAGAAAACTTCTCCGCAGTACTTGCACTCTCTTGTGTCGGGTGCATTGGGAGCACCGCATTGAGGACAAATGTTATCTGGCATATGTGAAAACCCCTAACATAATATTTTTGAAGATTACTTAATTTTATAATAAAAGTAAAAAACTTAAATGTAAAGCTTAAATGATATAATTCATTCCATTTATATTAATTTATGAATACTGTCTATATAATAGAAGGAATTATACCTTTTTTCCACATTCAGGACAAAATTTTGAACTGCCCGGTACAGCTGCTCCGCAGGAGCAGGTTTTAGTTCCCATGGAGGCTCCGCATTCAGGACAGAATTTTGAGTTGGCCGGGACTGCATTTCCGCAGGTCGGACACTGCTTTTTAGGAGTTTCAAGAGGACTGCCGCATTCACAGCAAAATCTTGAATTCGCGGGATTGTCAAAACTGCATGCAGGACACTCAATAGCCGCATTATCAATAACTGCCATGGTATTTACAAACGAGGCCATCTCATTAAACAGGGACGAACCAACCCCTGCTCCTACATTACCGCTGACAAAGGTTCCTGCTATTCCGGAGTCGTTGGAGGCAGCATTGTCGTACACATCGAAGGAGCGCTTTGTCACATAGCGGTTATCTCCCATAATCTCGAATTCTGCACGGTTTTTAAGGATATCATTTATTTCTTCAAAATCTTCGTCAGGGAAATTTATAGACTTTATAAAAAAGTTTACCGGTGTTAAGCCGTATTTTTTAAATTCGGAAGAAATTTTATCCTTAGCCATGTTGGAAATCGAATCCAGTTTAGCGGTGATTTCCAATGCTGAAATTTTTTCATTGATAATGATATTGGCAATGATAGTTTTAATTTTTTGTATAAGAATTCCTTTGAAATAGTCCATTATTGCATCAAACTTGACAATTTCGGCAGGACCAATTATACCTATAAGTTCTGTAAAGAAATTAAGATAGTTGTCAACCTTGAGACCCATCTGACCAAAGGCTCTAACCCTCAATTTGGTATAATATTTAGGGTCTATGATTTGAATCGGATCGGAGGTTCCCCAGTAAATGTCCAGCTTGGTAGCAATGTTCAGGAAAAATATTTCAGCAGAAAAAGGTGTTTTTCCGCCAAAAGGTAAATTAACAATAGATTTCAGTATGGGAAGATTTTTTGCATCCAGGGTATATGTACCTGCATTAAATACATCGCATACGGTTCCGCCTTTTACAAATATTGCTGCCTGACCCTCGCCGACAATAAGCTGTGTTCCATATACAAGCTCTTCAGAAGGATATTTGTAGACAATCCAATCTCTAGTTCTAAGGCCGTCAAATTTCACTCTGTCGATTATAGCCATAATATGCACCTCAAACCTTATTTTGCTAAAAATTATATCATATGATTGAGGTGAAAACAATTACAAACGCATTAATTAAAGCTGTTTTTATTAATCTCGAACTCATTCTTATTAAAGGTTAGCATATTCTCATCCCTCATGCTGCTCAATTCCCTGGATAACGCACTCCGGTTGACACAAAGAAAATCTGCCAGTTCATCGCGGGAAAACGGGATTTTGAATTTGTTTGAGCCGTGTTTTTTCATCTGCATGGAAAAATAGGCAATAAGCTTTTCCCGGGTTGTTCTTTGTGAAAGAATATCCATTCTGTTGTTTAAAAGTATATTTTTTAGCGCAATCAGCTGAAGCATATTTTTAATCAAAGTGGAATGAAAGCTGCAGGCTGAGCTGCAGGTAGTCACTATCCTGCTGAACTGGATGAAAAGTATATTGCAGCCTGTGGTGGTCAAAACGGTAACGGGTATCCGGCTCAAATTGGCACAGGCGAAGGCTTCTCCGAATATATCACCTTCGGACAGTTCGGACATAATGGTCCTGTTGCCCATAACGTCTTCTTTAACTATCTGGGCAGAGCCGGAAAGAATTATACCTACCGAAGATACACGGCTCTCAGCAAGAAAAATTATATCATTTTTGTTATATTCCTGTACTCTGGCTCCAAGACAGCCAAGCAGACTATCATATTGGCTTTCATCTATATTTTCAAATATGGTAACCGTTTTAAGCAGTTCAAAATAATCCTTCATATTTTTTCTCCTTGTTGCAAATGCAACCGATTTAATGTCATAAGTCTAGTACAATAAGCACATAAAGTCAATCACAAATAACCTAAAGATATAAGGAGGCAATTTTTTATGTCAGAAATGTTTTGTTTTCAATGTGAGCAAACTGCAGGAGGAAAGGGTTGTACCGGAGCTGCAGGGGTATGCGGCAAGAAAGCCGATACATCAAACTTTCAGGATGAACTTACAGGTGCGCTGATAGGCTTGGCAAAGGCTGCTGAAAAAGCCCGGCCAACAGCACAGACTCATAAGGTTGTTATTGAAGGCTTGTTTACCACCATTACAAATGTAAGCTTTGATAACGCATCAATCAAGAGACAGATTGCGAATATTGAAAAGGAAAAAGCACAGCTTGGTTCTCCATTTGCAGCAAACTATGATATGCAGAAGCTCTGGAATGATAATGAAGATATCCGTTCCTTGAAGTCGCTGATACTCTTCGGAATCCGTGGAATGGCGGCATATGCCTACCATGCATTGGTTCTGGGCTACAATAACGATGAAGTAAACGATTTCTTCTATAAGGCACTGAGAGCAATCGGAGAGGATCTGAATGCAGATGCCCTTCTTCCCATAGTATTGGAAACCGGTAAGGTAAATCTCGCCTGTATGGCCATGCTTGACCAGGCAAACACTGAAACTTACGGTACTCCTGTTCCGACCAAAGTACCTTTGACAGTTGAAAAAGGACCTTTCATAGTTATTTCAGGTCACGATCTCTATGATTTGTATCAGCTGCTTGAACAGACAAAGGATAAGGGTATCAATATATATACTCATGGCGAAATGCTTCCTGCACACGCATATCCAAAGCTTAAGGCTTATCCGCATCTCAAGGGTAATTTCGGAACTGCATGGCAGAACCAGCAGAAGGAATTTGACAATATTCCCGGTGCAGTTTTATTCACAACAAACTGCTTGATGCCCACAAAACCAAGCTATCATGACAGAGTATTCACAACAGAAGTTGTTGCATATCCTGAAATGGTCCATATTGACGATGACAAGGATTTCACACCTGTTATAAATAAAGCTCTGGAATTGGGCGGTTATAAAGAAGACAGGAGAATGACGGGTATTAACGGCGGAGATGCTGTTACAACAGGTTTTGCAAGAGGAACTGTTCTTTCGGTTGCCGATAAGGTTATCGATGCAGTTAAGGCCGGAGCAATCAAGCATTTCTTCCTTGTGGGCGGTTGTGACGGAGCCAAGGTTGGCAGAAACTACTATACCGAGTTTGTAGAAAAGACTCCGAAAGACACTGTCATATTGACACTTGCCTGTGGAAAGTTCCGTTTCAACGATCTTGATATCGGCGAGATAGGCGGTCTCCCTAGAATAATGGACATGGGTCAGTGCAACGATGCCTATAGTGCCATTCAGGTTGCATCTGCATTGGCAGGGGCCTTTGAATGTGATATAAATGAGCTGCCGCTGTCACTTGTACTTTCCTGGTATGAACAGAAGGCTGTATGTATCTTATTGACACTGCTCTCACTGGGAATTAAGAATATTTACCTTGGACCTACACTGCCGGCGTTCATTTCTCCAAATGTTCTGAATATATTGGTTGAAAACTTTAACATCAGTCCTGTATCTACTCCGGATGCAGATTTGAAAAAGATTCTCGGCTAATATATGATGTAAAATTGTCAAGCCCTCAAGAAATATTTTACTATAAAACCTTTTCAAAATTTGAAGTCTTGTCCGATTTCCGCAAAGCACCTCTTTCACAGCAATGTTTGCTGTAGTGAGGTGCTTTTGCATTTTATAAAGAACTGGCGGTCTTGTAACGTGGGCCTGGTCAGGAGAAAATTTCCCTCGCAGGACAATATATGTTTTAGATTTACAGAACAACAGGCATATTATAAATATACATTTGGATATACTCTTATTGAGAAATATTAAAAGGAAGAGTGCTGTGAAAAAATTTATATCTGAATTTAAAGAGTTTATATCCAGGGGCAATGTTATTGATCTGGCTGTCGGTATTATAATAGGTTCGGCATTTACAGCCATTGTCACTTCTCTGGTAAATCAGGTGATCATGCCTGGAATAGGTTTTTTGATCGGAAGGATCAATTTTGCCGATTTCAGGTGGACGCTTGCTCCAGCCTCCGGCGATAAGCCTGAAGTTGCAATATATTATGGTGCATTCATACAGCAAATCATTAATTTTATCATAATTTCCTTTGTTGTGTTTTCTATGGTCAAAATTATCAATATTCTGCAGAGAAAAAAGAAGGAGGAGGAGGAGAAGGAGAAGCCGCCATCTCCGGAACTTCAGATGCTCACAGAAATCAGGGATTTATTGAAGAATAGGTAAAAAGGCGGTTTAAAAACGTATTATATACAGGCCACTAGTCTGCCATACAAAGACCCTCGAAATAATCTGTTGCAGGTGAACGGTTTATTTCCGAAAAGCCTGTTGTGCTGAACCAGCCCTTTTTGCCGTCAGCAGTTTCGATTGAGCACCATTTTACATCGTCTGTGTCGGAAAGTAAAACCTTTTCTCCGGCATTCAAGGTGACTGCCGCAGCGGGATCAGTTTGTGATTTTTGTAGTGTCAGCTGCTTTTTTACCGTGACTATGGTATTCATCTTCCTGTAACTTTCAGTTATATGAGATAACTGATGGCTGGAAGAAAGCTTGTATTCGTCGGCATAAAACCAGGTTTGAAGTATTGAACCCCTTGTTTTGGTAATAAACCTGCCTGAGCCGTTAAGCTTTAATGAATAATTGTCTCCCTGAACCGAGCCCATGTAAACAATTTTGCTTCCGTCATAGTAGTAGAAATATGTTTTAGAGTCATTGCTGGGACCCGATTCGGTTAATGCTATTTCCTTTATATTATCTCTGTTATTAATATCTGCCAGGTACATTACCCCGTCAAGATTATCCCCGCGGCCAGAAATGGAACTGGTGTTGATGGCAAGTTTAAATTCGTAGTCTCCCGGGTTACAGCTCAGATTTATTTTATCTTTTTTACCGTCACCGTTCAGGTCAATAGAATAATGGCTTCCCTCAATTTTTTTATAGTTGGCTTTAAGCCTGTTTGTATAAGATAAGAGAAATTCAACATTTTTTCTCTCAATACTGCTTAAATCAGATTCTTTGAATTTCGGATTTCTTTTATACCAGGGTTTTCCGGTGAAGATATCAGTATAGGTCTGATTTTTGAATACGTAGCCGTGCCTGGCGTAAATTTCATTTCTGGCTACATCAATATTATATATACTTAAATGAAAAAGATCTTTTTCTGTAAGCCGAACTTTATTGCTGCTTGGCAGAATATAATTTTCCAGCTGATAAAAATCCCGCTTGGTAATTGCTGCTATGGATAAAGTACTGCTTACACACAATGAAAATGATAAAAGAAACATTATTAAAGAGCGAAATAATAGCTTAAAGCTTCTATTCAAACGTACCACCATCCTAATAAACCGTATAGTTTGTATTATGCTATATTATAATATGAAATAAAAAGGAATATGTGATGGGAAGCCGGCTTCGTCTGTGCATTGTGAAAAAGAAAAAGCAGACCGGATTTACTCCGGACTGCCATTACGCTGATTTAAATCTCATTATCCTATAAATTGTTGTGTCCAGTATAATCTTCCGCTGGAATTCTTGGCTATACCTACACCGATTTGAGTATAGGATGACTTAAGAATGTTTGCTCTGTGTCCGGGTGAATTCATCCAGCCCTTCATTACCTGTTCAGGTGATGTCTGACCCATTGCGATATTCTCTCCGGCAGTTCTGTAACTGATTCCGAACTTTTTCATCATATCAAAGGGTGATCCGTACGTTGGTGAATTATGGTCGAAGTAATTATTCTTTGCCATATCCTGTGATTTAAGGGTAGCCACTTTGCTCAACTCTGTGTTCATCTTTAATGGCTTAAGTCCTGCTTTTGCTCTTTCTGCATTAACCAGGTCAACTACTTTCTTTTGAAATGCACTGTAATCCCCGTTGGTGGTGCTTGGTGCCGGTTTTGTGGTTCCGGTCGGTTTGGTTGTGCCTGTAGTTGGTTTTGCAGCAGGCTTTGTTGCAGCAGGCTTGCTGGAAGCCGATTTTGCAGGAGTTGTTTTGCTGCAGTTTGATTTACTTGTTAATTTAGCTGATAAAGAACCGGTATATGATTTGATTATTTCTTCCAATTTTGATTTTATGGAAGTTACGTTTTTCTGCTGATTATTTGAGCTTTTAGCTGAATTTGTATTTGGGCAATTTTGGGCTTTTACAGCTGAAGTACTTACATTCAATACCTTTGCTTCACCGGATTTTGCTCCGGTATTCAGTACGGTATTCTGTGGCTGATTATTATCGGCGGCCGTATTTCCCGGCAGGGTTTTAAATGCGGTATCAACTGCTGCTGATACAGGAGTCTGCTCCTTGACAGCTTCGTTATTTAAAGCTATAGCTTCAGCCGGTTTGCTGTTGTTTTCGGCAGCCTTGCTTCCTGCTATATTTGCATTACTGCTGAATGCAAAAAATGATACGAGTACAGCACATGCTGCGATACTTGATATAACTGTTGTCTTTTTATTTTTCATGATTACCTCCATTAGTTTAGACTAAATTTTACGTGCTTCTTCATGCCCATAATCAGCGTTTTGTGACGATGCTTCTGTTCAATGCGTCGTTCAGCGTAATATTTATCAGCTACCGGGGTATGGGCATTATGTTAACACCGTTTACTGCGAGAAACAACCCCCCAATTTATGGTAACCCGCATGAATGTAAGCCTACAGGGTTTTGGAAAAAAGGAGGGAGTCCCTGAGGCAAAAGGGATAGCCCTTGGTCAAGTTGACATAAAATTAACGAAAAAAATAATTGGATTTTGTTCAATTAAACTAGAAATATCTTAATTTTATAATAAAGATTGTTTATAGATGGTAAAATGGGGGAATAAATGAATCAGAAACCGGAGGAAAGGTGGTAAAAAGAAAGTGATGGAATGGGTAAGTAATCAAAATCATATATTTCAAGCCCTGCTGGCTACTTTGATGACCTGGGCGTTAACTGCACTTGGGGCGGCGATGGTATTCTTTTTTAAAGAGATTAATAAGAAGGTTCTGAATACAATGCTGGGGTTTGCAGCGGGAGTAATGATAGCAGCAAGCTTCTGGTCACTTCTGGCACCGGCCATTGAAATGGCCGAAACTGCGCCGATACCTGCCTGGATGGTTGCAGCCATAGGATTTTTAGCCGGTGCAGCTTTTTTATATCTGGCAGACAAAATAATTCCGCATACGCATCTCAACTCCAAGGAAGGGGAGGCCGAAGGAATATCTACCAGCCTGAAACGCAGCATTTTACTTGTTTTTTCAATAACGCTGCATAACATACCTGAGGGACTTGCCGTCGGTGTGGCCTTCGGAGCCATCGCCAGCGGAGCAAGTGATGCATCTTTCATGTCGGCTTTGGCAATAGCAATTGGTATAGGTCTGCAGAATTTCCCCGAAGGAGCCGCAGTTTCAATTCCGCTCAGGAGGGAAGGATTATCGCGCAGCAGGAGCTTTTTCTACGGGCAGGCCTCCGGTATCGTTGAACCAATTGCAGGTGTGCTGGGAGCTGCCCTGGTTATGTTCGTAAAGCCTGTTCTGCCCTATGCACTGGCTTTTGCAGCCGGCGCCATGATATTTGTTGTGGTGGAGGAACTCATACCGGAGGCGCAGAACGGTTCCCATGAAAGTACGCATCTGGCTACGATGGGCTGTATAATAGGATTTACTGTTATGATGATATTGGATGTGGCCCTGGGATAAAAAAGGGCCGTCGCACAAAATTCAAACTTTCTGCATGGCTTGAGGGAAAAATCAGGAGAAGTTATTTTCATTGATGGAACTAAAATAGAAACCTATGCAAATAAATACACCTTTATTTGGTAAAAGGTGTATTTAACCTGTTGTACTGATTGAATTTTTGTATTGCTTTACAGATAGATGATGTATTAATTAAATTAATTAGCATAACATGTCAACTCAACTGATGATGCTGGTGCGCTTTTCTACCGACGGCGGGATTCCGTAGTATTTTTTATATAGCTTGCTGAAATAATATGCATCCTCATAGCCCACATTTCTTGCCACCGTCTTGATTGGAATATTACCTGAATTCAAAAGTTCATTGGCCTTGGTCAGGCGGATGCGTATCAAGTGATTGATAGGCGATTCTCCTGTTTCCTCCTTGAATATCTTGGATATATATACAGGACTCAGGTACATGTTATGGGCAAGCCTGTATAAGGAAATAGGCTTCATATAATTCTGGCTCAGATATTCCAGTATTGAGTTTACAACGTTGGTTTTTTCGGAATTTGCAATGTTTAGTCTCGCTTTTTCCGACTTATCCTTATTTGCATTCATTCCTCTATATAGCAAAGAGGTGAGTTTAAGAATACTCGCCTTAATCATCAGATCACAGTAAGGCTCATTTTTTTCCTGTTCGGACAAGGTTTCGTTTACGCATTTTAAAATATCCGGCTGAAACAGCGGCATGGAATAAATAAGCTCGGCATCAGGTTCAATCAAATAATTCGGGGGCAGATTTTTTATCTGAAAATCGCCCAGGGCGTAATTGAATTCTTCCACCTGAACACCTTCAGGTATAACCTTTATGTGTTTTAAACCAGGTTTGAGTATTATGATATTACCCTTTGCCACCTCGTATCTGACACCGTCAATAACATATGTGAAATTACCGGACAGTATGATTTTAACTTCTGTGAAGTCATGAACGTGATAACTCATGATTTTTTCACAGTCGGCTACATTAATAAATGCATACAGTAAGGTTGGATTGAAGCATTCAGCTCTTACTTCGGGCATACACAAAAGAAATCACTCCATTGCAGTCAAATTAAAAACAAAGTATAATACATATTTAAAACATTTATGGCTTTAGTATGCCTGTTTTTACAACAATTTGTATATATTTTAACAGAATATGTATACAGTATCAATTTATATGTTATCACAATCTTACCCCGATTCCAATCAAAATCATTAATAATGTTATGAAGCACATAGGATAAAAATATCCATCACCAGGTAAAGAATATCCATTTTATAAGAAGGTTTAGCCTTTATAATTATACTAAAGTCAATTACCCTTTATTGACAATGTACAATACGTTTTTGAGTGGTTAATTTGCCCTGCGGCTGCGTTGAAGCCGCTTGCAAGGCACAAAGCCTTACTGCACGTCTTTGCCTTGCCGCAAGTCAAATTATCTCACTCAAAAATCACCGACCTCGCGCCGAGATATTTTGGCAATTTTCGAGGAGGATGGACGCAGCCTTGCTGACGCAAGGCAAGGACGACGACAAAAAAAAGTGGCAAAATAGCCGGCGTGAGGCGTGTTATACATTGTCAATAAAGGGTATTAAAACAGAACTTAAAAATGCCGATTTATTGTAAAGGGAAGTCAAAACTATGGAGGATTCACGGATGGATATACGGCGGGTTAGCAGATTCAACATTTATTTAATATGGATAT